>NZ_JBEPKD010000022.1:0-69894 GCF_040544555.1 Halalkalibacter oceani | reverse complement strand
CCCGTCTTACATTCCTTTGAACACGTTTTTTTCGTATTCCTCACGCTTTCATCGCGCCACCAATAACCGCAATAATCACACCGTTTTACGCGCTTGTCCGATACTTCATGGAGCTCACCTTTCAGTAGCGAGGCTATAATCGGCTCGGCCTCTTGCTTAGTTAATCCTTTTGTATACTCAAGCGCAAAAGTAATGGCGCCCTCTCCCGGTTCTCTATATTGGTTGATTTGGTTGTCCATCAAAAACCCCCTTGATTTTCGGCTGTTTCGGAAGTATGATATAGTTGAGTAATTATGTGTTGGTTTTCGGTAACAATAACTTATTTATATATAGAACAACGGGTACTAACGCCTCCAACGGTTATCGTATTCATATCGTTTAACGTACTGACGTATCTCTCGCACATCGCATAACTCGAATGCTACATCAACGAGACTATAATCATTTGTAACTTCAATCAGCGGGTCGTCCTCCGGCGGCTCGTCAATTAATAACCGGTACTTGTTCGGCTTATGACGAACCTGGCCGGTTTCTTTTGTTTTAGCGTGGTCAATCTCACCCTTTCTGCGATATTCAATAAACCCGCCTTCTACTAGAGCCCTGATGGCATTCTGTACAGTTTGGCGCGACTTTGTGCCGATCATTTCCATCGCCGTTTTTGTCGTCAGATAAAACGTTTGTCCGTACCGTTTCGCGGTAACGAGCATGGCAAACGCCATTTGTTTCTGCCGGAATGTTCCGCATTGAAGCACCGCCAATATTTCCGACTTATAGATCCGGATTGCCTTATCCGCGTCCCTTATCGTCATATCATTATCGAAAGCATAGTCCGTTAATCGAACAGCTTCCTTTCGCCAGTGGTCGGGCGTGCTGCCCTTGCTGAAATATTCTCGCGGGGTATTAAGAAGGATCTCCATAATTGCTTCGACCGCTTCTTCTCGTTCAAATCCTTGCGAATTAAAAAAACAAGCTAGAATGAACGTTGTGTTATGGCGTGTGTTACTCTCGGTCAGTCGGCCTACCTCTAATATACGCGCGGCCTTTTGTAAGGCCTTCGATTGGTCGAACGCATTGACCGATAGGTTCGTCTCCAACGCCACCGCCTCGAATTCTTGCGCCTGTTCATCGGTTAGCCCGAAGTATTGTTCGGAAATGATAGTCGCGTCCATCGGCTCAATGTCGAGTAAGTAGTCGAAGCTTTCAATCGGATCGAGCGTGTGACTATCGACAAACCAACACCGACGGCCCGTTTTTTGGTGAACGCCTAGCGGTAATTTGACGCCTTGATTCCAATTCGGCCGAAACTCGACTTGACCATCGGTAATGTCTCCCATGCTCGATACAACTCGCTGATAAAACGTCTCGACTTCCGTTGTGGGTAGCGGTTCATCGAAAAATAAGTCGACGTGAAAGCCTTTGCCGCCGGAAATGCTCACGTGTATATCTTTGCGCAATATATGAAAATCGGTAACTAATACATCGAGCAGTTTATACGTGGCCCACCGAGCCATCGCATGATCGGAGAAATCGACGTCAAACGTAATAAACTTGTTGAAGTAGCCTCCGTTAAATACGCCGTAAGTCAATTCGCCCGCCAAGTGCTTTTTGAGCATTCCGTCGTTTAGCACGATGTGACGACGATCCCGCTTCCTATTAAACGTGACATACCGCCCGTTCGGAAATTGGACTAGATACTTGCTTCGCGTTTGGATATAAAGCTGATTAAATTTCGAAATAATCTGTTTCGGCTGATAATTTTCGGCTGTCTGCATTCAGCTCATCCCTTTCGTTCGAATCGTTTGAACTCCGCATCTAGTTCCGGCGTGTTACGGAAGACAAAAACAAGCTTCCCTTCGTATCGGTATGACGGCTCAATCGTGACCAGTTTATATCCGCGGTCAATTAGTTCATTCGCGACCCTCACGCTTAGAACGCATTTATATTTAGGCAACGATAAACACCTCTTTCACCTGTAATTAGTTTCGAATGTGTCTTGTGACACAATTTCATCGAATAACTCTTCTGTTGATTTGCCTGTTATGTCCGATAAAATTCCAATCGCAGTATCAGCTTTTTCCTTTAATCCCTTAATAGACTTAACTATTTCATCTAATGATTGCGGTTCTTCTTTTTTATTTAGATCAGAGATAGAAAAATTCGGAGGGCTCATTTTCGAATAAGTTTGTTTTTCAAAAATAATTTTCACATCATCCCACTTTCTATCTACCATCCACGGTCTGAATTCATCACTAAAGGAATTCTGGAAATACGATCTCTCAAAATCATTAGCAAATTCAATATCCTCTATTGTTAAAAGGTGAGGCTCTAAGTTATAAATACGGCATACATGCGCTGCCGTAAGCTCAAAGCCAGAGACAAATGCAGATACTTCGTCAGGTCTATTGATATAAAAATTGTTAACAACACTTTCTATATAATGATACCGCCATAAATCGACCCATTTTTGGACTTCGTTAACTGTTATCCTCTTACCTATTGCGATGTCATACCAAAAATCATGATGGAAACGCCATTGAAAAGATTCGAACGAATCTCTCCCATCCTCGTATTTTCTTAAGAATCTTTCAACAATAGACTTCATCTTTAAAAGTTGTTTTGCATGTCCCTCCGTCAGCACCTTTTGAGATATCCAGTCTTGGATAATCGGTATTAGTTGTAGTAAACGTAGACGGCTTGTTACATAAGTCCGACTCTTACTAACCTTCTTTGCGATTTCATCATGTTTAAATCCCATTTCTACATATCTTTGAAACGCAGACGCCTCCTCAATAGCAGTCAATTGTTCGCGTTGAATATTCTCAATAACTGCTAAGTGAAACGCATCATCATCGCCCATTTCTTCAACGAAGGCAACTATCGTCTCTAATCCAGCGATCTGACAAGCTCGAAAACGTCGCTCCCCTTGTACTATTTCGTAGGCCTCTTCGCCGATTGGTCGAACTAATATTGGAGACTTTAAACCGTCAGAAACTATTGAAGAAGCCAATTCTGACAAGCTTGTTTCGTCAAATTGTTTCCGCGGTTGATTCGGATTCGGTACAATCTCGTCTAATTTCAATGTTTGTGTTTTATTCATCCTAATACCTCCAATTGATAATATTGCGATTTGCGAGTAGACAAACCTCCGGCGGGCCCTTGCCATCATCGGAATGATATTCGCTCCTACTTTATATGACGAATGAAAATCATCACGTGGGGAATTTTCCGTTAATTTTTTTTGCTCTTACTATTAAGTTAGACATTGCATCTTCCGTGTTGAGACACATTTTGATGATTTTTTCGTTTTCATAATATCTTACGGACTCAAACCATACTTCGGACATTTTCTAGAAAAAATCTCTTAATGAGATTACCCGCGACTTATCGACCTCCTTACTTCTCTATACGTAATAAAATTTTGTTTCGCACAAATATCTTCGTTTTTTTTTGCTTTCACAGTATCTTACAGACTCAAACAACAATTCGGACATATCTTCGTTAATTTTTTCGCTCTTACTTATGTATAGGGGGCCTACTGTGTAATTTGGGACACTTTTATCTCCTCAAATTATCTTGTTTATTCCCGATTTCAAATAGCCCCGTCGCGGCTAACCCCGCGAATCCACCGGCCCATAAGCGCATCGTCACGTCTAATTCCGTAAATGGCGCGGCCAGTATCCCGATGATTAATCCGATTAGCACCGCCACCGCCGGCGCGTAATTTTTCGGATAGCTTACTTTATATGACAACCTAGAATGACCGAATGGGGATTTTTCGTTAAGTTTTTGCTCTTACTATTAAGTTAGATGCCGCACGTGCTTTATTGGGACACATTTTCCGAAAAATCTGCCGGTAGTCCAAAAAAATATATAAAAACTTTTGTTTCCTTATTGACGAACATATGTTCTTATTATATAATTCAAAGTGTAAAGAAGAACATGCTTAATAAACCGCGTTTATCCCGGTTTTAAAAAATGTTATTGTGTGCGGGACAGACCGCCAAATCCGTCCCACAATTCCGGAATCAAGTTGCCGCTTGACTCCATCGCGTCGCAGCCAAATCCCGTATTCGACCGCCAAATCGTTTACGGTACGACGCTAGTCCACGTTTGCAGCCGCAGACATATCTATATCTAACCTTGTCGGGGGCGTCTCCTCCCGCGATTGCCGTTAGGAACCTGTTGCAGCAAGTTCCTTCGCGATCATCGGAGACGTTCCAGCCGCAAATCAACGTCCTGCTTTCGGTCGAAGAACAATAGCAAATACTGATAGAGACTCACGCGGTTCATGCGCTCATAGAACGCCAGGAACTCGTCGTAATCGAACGACTCCGGATCCTCAACGTTCATTAATGAGATCCGCGAGAAGTCAGTCACATCGTACCAGTCGTCAACGTGGTCGAAGTGATAGCCGGACATATAGAGCTTCCCTTCCATTACATAAAATACCGTTTGATTAACGATGTCCGCGAAGCCAACGTAATCGAGACGAGTATATGTACCGTTTAAGTTGTCGATAGTATAACGGACGCCGACGTGGTGAACATCGATCGTTAACTCGCGCATAAAGCCGAAGCCTCCTCGAATCCTAGCTCGGATAAGATTTCCGCGTCAACCGAGCAGCCGCCCATGATTGCGTCAGGTGATACGAATCCGGTATCGACGAAGAAGGCCTCGAAATCATCTGCGAGAATGTGACGTTGCTCTCCGGTTTCAACGAGAGTGACGACGTAATAAGACGAGAATGTAGCGTTAACAAGACGATAGCCGACGAATACTTTACGATTCATAAATAACGATCCCCTTTCGATTTAAGTTCGATTAATAATTGTTCTACGCGCGAAATGAGCAACGAATGATATTCGGCATTTGGCTCCGCCGTGACTCCGCCGAGCCGACGCATGCGGCCGATGTCTAGTTCGAGTGATGCGAGATCAGATTGTGTTAGTTTCATTAGATATTCGACCTCCTTCAATTCCTTAAACACATAATAACGTATAAGCGTAATTACGTCAACATTAAATTTACGTGTTTTCGCTAAAAAGTTATAATGATTTTTAAGGAGTTGTTGAAAATGGCTATAAAAGTGGAGATTCGATTAAAAGATGTTTTGGAATCACGGGGGATAACTCAAAAAGAATTGGCCCAGAAAACTGGCATCAGACCCGCTGCCATTAGTTCGCTAGTTCGAGGATACATAGAGCGACTCAATATTGACCACATTGAACGCATTGCAGAAGCATTAGAAATAGAGGATATTAACGATCTTATTACTTTGATTAAAACAAAAACCCCGACCGATTAACGGCGGGGCTTTTCGTATTTATTCTTTAAACCGCAAAAAAAGCGCCCTCACCGATTAGTTTCCGGCAAGGGCGCGTGTACTTACGCAGTCTTCGTCACCTTCGCGATCATTCTTCGTTCCAGATTCTCCGTTTTCTGCGCGAGACGACGGCCAATCAGAAAGACGTCAATCAACGCCCACACTCCGAGGCCGCCGAGCGTCAACGTCATACCGATTGCATAGCCGATGTCTCCGAGATAATAACGGTGGCCGCCGATCCCTCCGAGAAACAGCCACAACACGTACATGACGACTTTATCCTTTTTATGACGGTCAACCTCCGATTGAACCATTGCCAACTGTTCCGCGGTAAGATCCTTTTTTAACGTTAAGTTATTCATTTGCGCACGCTCCTTTAGATATTATTCAATGGACTGTATTTACGGTGTTTATTCACAATATCCGTGCCAAAAAGTCTCACGTATTTCTTTGTCATATCTAAGGTGGAATGGCCTAGTATCTGCATTAAGCTGAAAACGTCGCCTCCGTTCAAAATATAGAATTTTGAGAACGTATGTCGGCATGTATGCGGGCTACAACGAACATTCGTGATTCCCGCCCTTTTTCCTAACTCGTTTAAAATAAGTCGAAAACTATCTCGTCTTATTGGATCCCCGCGAAGATTACAAAAGACGTACTCACTCATTCCTGCGTGTATACGGATAAATTGTCTTAACTCTGCGGATAATCGATCAGACATTGGAACATAACGATTCAAATTGCTTTTGGTATTCCGCAAATACACACGACTTTCTTCAAACTTAACATCGCTCACTTTTACGCCGAGAGCTTCACTTATTCTCGCCCCGGTGTCTATTAAAAATAAAATTAATAGATAATCGCGGAGTCCCGTTAATTTCCGCCTATCCGGTTGCTTTAAAAGAGCGTTAATCTGGCTTACTGTAAACGTGTTAATTTCCGGCTCTTTGCCTCGAATTTGCTTCCAATCTTTCGCAGGATTATGCGAGATATACCCCACGTCCTCACAAAAGAACAAGAAAGCTCTTATCGCTCTTATCTTTGCGTTAATTCCACCCGTACTATTCCGACGAACATCGCGCAAATACTCAACGAATCCATCCAGTAATTGAACGTCGATTTCGTCAACCGGAATGATCTCGTCCTTCTCGCGAATAATGTAACGTCTAAACATCGTCAAAAAACGAGTATAGTAGTCAATCGTACTCTCGCGCACCCCAATCCGTCTTCGATCGGAACAAAAATCGTTTAGGGCCTCGTCAAAACGGACGCTTTTAGACCCGACATAACTTTTAATCGACATAATTTCGTGTGGCTCTAGCCTGTTTTTGCGCACAAAAAAGACGCCTCCTCTCGTATTTGAGAAAAGACGTCTATCCCACAAGATTTTGAACGGGTAGTCTCACGTTGAAACGACCGTCAAACCCTCGTCATATGTACATTTGGCACGCCTAGTAGGACTCGAACCTACAACGCGAGAACCGGAATCTCGTGTGATATCCCTTTCACCATAGGCGCACAATAGCTAAGCAACATCTTCTATTATAAAGTAAGAAAGAGCAGATGTCAACATCTTGCTGCTTTCTTACTAGAATTACGATTGATTGACGGGAGCATCTTCTTCAAACATTTTATTGAAGCGTTCGTTAATATCCTCTTCCGTATAGCCGGCTTCAGCCAGGCGGCCGCCAAAGTTCTTCGCCCATAGCTCTAAACGCTGCGCCATTTTCGCATATTTCTTCGCTTCTGCGCCTTTGCCCTGCTTTGCGCGACCTTCCGCATTTGACATGACGTTTTCGACGACAAATAAATGCTTCCATACGTCTTCCTCATCAAATGTTTCATGGTTTTGGCCAAGCTCATCAAGCACGCGCTTGTAATAATCGCTGAATTCCTTAAACGAAATCTCTTCCTCCATGTTTAAATAAACCTGGATTTGATCATATAGTGATAGCATGCGTCTACACTCCTTTTTCAAACTCTGGGCTATTATAGCATACTTCGATAGTAAGAGTGAATACGCAAAGTGAAATGCAGACATTTGAAATAAGAAACGCCGCTAGCGGCGTTTCTTATGAGCGTCTTTCCTCGATTATCCTTAAAAAAGCCGGGAGCGAAACATATCGCCCCCGGCTTTGAACGTTTTATCCGCAATACTCGTCGAATGCTTTTTCGAGCTTTTGAACGACCTGGATCGGTTCATGGCCTTCAATTTCGTACCGTTCCACCATCGTTTTGATTTCGCCGTCCTTAATTAGCGCAAATGATGGCGATGATGGCGCATAGCCTTTGAAATATTCGCGCGCTCTTGCTGTCGCGTCTTTATCCTGCCCGGCGAAAACCGTCACGAAACGGTCAGGCTTTGTTTCATAATTTTGCATATAAGCTGCAGCCGGACGGGCAATACCGCCGGCACAGCCACAAACTGAGTTGACCATGACAAGCGTTGTCCCTTTTTGTTGAAGCACTTCATCGACTTCCTCTGGAGTCGTGAGCTGCTCATAGCCGGCAGCGTCCATTTCCTGACGCGCGACTTTTACGACATCATTCATTAAAAAGTTAAATTCCATCCTTCTTCACCTCACTACTCTTTGCTCCTATTGTAACCCGTTTCACGGAGAAAACCAATTCTTTTGCATTGAGCATGACTATCATTGAGGCGATCACCCATTTAAAAGACTGTCTTTTTATCCCGTTCTTCTTTTAAAATTTCCACCGCTTCACGGAAACGCTGGGAATGGACTACTTCCCGTTCACGTAAAAATTTCAACCCATCATTTAAGTCCGGATCATCGGATAGATTGATAATCCATTGATACGTGGCGCGCGCTTTCTCTTCTGCGGCAATATCTTCATATAAATCAGCAATCGGATCGCCCTTCGCCTGAATATAGGACGCCGTCCACGGCACTCCGCTCGCGTTATGGTAAAAGAGGGCTTCCCCATGATTCACATAATGATCTCCAAGCCCGGCCGCCTTCAGCTGCTCCGGTGTGGCATCCTTTGTCAGCTTATAGACCATCGTCGCAATCATTTCAAGATGGGCAAACTCCTCTGTACCGATGTCGGTCAGCAAGCCAATGACTTTATCAGGAATCGTGTAACGTTGGTTCAAATAGCGAAGCGCCGCCGCAAGCTCACCATCCGCCCCGCCGTATTGCTCAATTAAAAATTTGGCAAGCATCGGATTACATGTGCTCACTTTCACTGGATATTGCAGCTTTTTTTCATAAATCCACATAATGGTCCCCCTTTTTTTATAACTGCCACGGCCACGGCGCGTCAATCCAGTTCCACGGGTAGCCGCTATAGCTGTTGCCAAATTGCTGCAATGGGCCTAAGTACTGCTCAACCTGGTATTTCACATGGTGCCGGTATTCGGCCATCTCGTTGAATTGCTGGATTGCGGCCTGATCATTCGGGTGGGTGTCAAGGTACAATGTCAGCTCAACGAGGACAAAATCGACAGCCTGAAGCTCCTCCATCAATGGATAAAATTCTTCCGGAAGCTGTTTCTGTGCCATTCTTCTCACTCCCTTCCTTGCTCATAAGGATTGTCATAAGGAGAATAAAGCGCCGGCCATAGCGTTCCATAGCGTAACGCTTCCTGTGGAGAAAACTGTGGAAGGCCATATGGCTGAAAGCCTAAATACAATTGCGGCGGTGTCTCATACGACTTCACTAAAATCGGCGGGCACGGATCAAATGGACTGACATAAGGGTGGTAATACTTTCGTTGCGAAAACTCCTTCACGTTAAACACCTCCAGTTATGTGAAGCTGCTGAAAAAGGACGATTTTCACTTTTTTCAGCAGCTTTTTCGTAATGAGCGTAGCCGTTGCCTGATTTTGAAAGCCTTGCTACGAGTGAGTTTGTCGAAGCAAGGCGCGCAACGCGCGGAGCCATTACTCTTCTTCGAGTTACGAAAAAGGAAGGTTTTCAGTGGCCTCAGTTATGTCGCGCACTATTTAACCATATTCATCCAACTGTTTTTTTAGAATGACCAAGATCGTAAAAGTGGATTTTTTTTTTTTGCAGCGGCAGACGCCGCCTCCTTACTTGTGCTCCCTTTCTATCCATAAAAAAAGCCGCTGCAGCAGGGAAATACCCGATGCAACGACCTCTTTGCGATTTATCTTACTGTAGAGCGGTGCGCAATGACTCAATATTTTGTCTCATTAGACTGAAATAGTCTTCCTCCTGCTGCACATCCTCTTCGACAAGTGCTTCAAGGTTGTGAAGGTAAAGCGGCTCGGCACCAACTTCATTTGTGACTACTTCGGCCACCTTGGTGGAAATGTTTTGCTCAAACATGACATGCTGCAGATTGTTTTCCTTCGCGAACTCAATGATCCGTTGCAATTCGCGTTGCGACGGCTCACTCGTTGGTGAAATACCCGAGATGCCAACTTGCGTCAAGCCATAACGGCGCTCCCAATAGCCGTAGCCGGCGTGCGAAACAAGAAATGTATCTTTTTCGGCTTGCTCAACCATCGCCGTAAATTCAGCATCCAATGCTTCGAGCTCGGCCTTCAGCTCTGCAAAATTGCTTGAAAATGTCTCTTCCTGCTCTGGCATCAGTTCGATCAGGGCATTCTTAATTTCTTCGGCCATTGAGATCGAAAGAATTGGATCAAGCCATACGTGCGGATCCTGATCATGAGAATGACCGTGAGCATCTTCTCCTTCATGAGCATGCTCTTCCTCGTGCGCATGAGCATCTTCTTCATGGGCGTGCTCTTCCTCGTGCGCATGGGACTCGCCTTCCTCATGAGCATGCCCTTCTTCACTTGGTTCAGTATCGCTCGTATCGATTAGGTCTATATTCTTTGCCGCTTCCACAATGGCGACGGTTTCGCCGTTTATCGTGTCAATCAGAGCTGCAGCAAAGCCCTCCAGTCCCGCTCCATTATAAATGAAGGCATCTCCTTCTGCGACGCTGATCATATCCCTTGCCGTCGGCTCAAACGTATGGGCGTCCGCCCCAACCGGGACAAGATTCGTGACATGAACATACTCTCCCCCGATTTTATTAGCGAAATCCTCAAGCGGAAATATAGTCGTGTAAATCTCAAGAGCCTCCGTAGCGCCGTCTGTCTCTTCCTCTCCTTGTTCCTGATCGCCCGCCTCGTTTTCATTGTTGCTGCAAGCTACAATTAGAAAGAAAAGCGCGCTTAGCAGAACAAACCGATATCCATTCTTTTTCATGGTCTTCCCCTTCCGTAACCATTACGCTTTATCACAAGTAAGAAGTATATCGGAATTCTTCTGATCTGTAAACCGGCAGCCCTTGCTTCATTTTATTCCATCTCGACCGAATAATGACCTCTCCAGCAGCTCCACGACATCTAGTGTCTCTACGGTTTCTTCCACCTCTTTCGCCTTCGTGCCGTCGGCCAGCATCGTTAAGCAATACGGACAGCCACTGCTAATAATACTCGGGTCCACGGCGAGAGCCTGCTCCGTCCTGGCGACATTGATCCGGCTTCCTGTTTCTTCTTCGATCCACATCATTCCGCCGCCGGCTCCGCAGCACATCGCATTCTCCCGATTGCGGCTCATTTCGACCAGTTCAAGCCCGGGAATTGCTTGTAAAATCTCACGCGGCGGGCTGTAAACATCGTTGTATCTCCCTAAATAGCAGGAATCGTGATAGACGACGGTTTCTTTTACTTCATAGGTTGGCGCAAGTCTCCCATCACGAATCAGTTCCGCTAACAGCTCTGTATGATGAAATACTTCCACGCCATTCAGACCAAAATCAGGATATTCATGAGTAAATGTATGGTACGCGTGCGGATCAATCGTCACGATTTTTTTCACTTGATAAGCGTTAAATCGTTCAATTGTTGCTGTCGCTAGCTCCTGGAACAAAAATTCATTCCCGAGACGGCGCGGTGTATCGCCGGAATTTTTCTCTTCGTTTCCAAGAATCGCAAACGTCACCCCGCTTTTATGCAGCACACGGGCAAACGACTGGGCGATTTTTTGGCTCCGTTTATCGAATGATCCCATTGAGCCGACGTAAAATAAATACTCAACCTCGAGCCCTTGCTGTTGGCATTCTTTCATCGTCGGGATTTGCAGCTCTTCCACGTCAAGCCGCCACTTTTCCCGTTCCTTCCGATTCAATCCCCACGGATTTCCCTGGCGCTCAATATTCGTCATCGCCCGTTGCGCTTCCGCAGGTAATTGGCCTTCTGTCAGTACCAAATAGCGTCGCAGATCGATGATTTTATCAACATGCTCATTCATAACCGGACACTGATCTTCACAGTTACGACAGGTCGTACATGCCCAAATTTCCTCCTCCGTTACAACGTTTCCGATAATCTGGTCGTCATAAGCGACGGCAACTTCCTCTTGTCCGGCCGCCTGCCGCGCGAGTTGATTGGCTGTAGTCCCAGAAAAGGCATAGCTGGGCAGCCAGGGGGAACGCGAGGTGAGGGCCGCTCCTTTTTCCGTTAAATGATCGCGCATATTGACGATTAAATCCATTGGGGAAAGCAGCTTCCCTGTCCCGGTTGCCGGACACATCGACGTACAGCGGCCGCATTCGACACAGGCGTACAAATCGAGCAGTTGTTTCTGATTAAAGTCCTCGATGTTGTTGACACCAAACGTTTCCTGGGTCTCGTCCGCAAAATCAATCGGAACGAGCTGGCCAACTTGATGGGTTTGCCCGAGAAAGACGTTTAACGGTGCGGCGAGCAGGTGGGCATGCTTCGACTGTGGAATATAGACTAAAAAGACGAGTAAAAATAATAAATGCAGCCACCAGAAAAAATAAAAGCCGGCCCCAGCAGCGGCATGTGGCAATTGGGCGGCGACAAAAGCGATCGCGGAAGCCAGCGGTTCAAAGCCTGACAACGGCTTATCGAGCCACACTTTTTCCATTCCTTTGGCGCCGAGCTTCGATAACATCAAACCAGCTATAAACAATAGTACAAGCCCTGATTTCCAGCCTCGCTTCAACCGCGCTAGCTTTTCGATATATCGACGGTGAAAAGCCCAAAGCACGGCAAGTAAAATGAGGAAAACGATCACTTCTTGGATGAACGTGAAATAAGGATAAAAGCTTCCCAGCGGCAAATGAGCATTCGGCTTCAATCCTTTCATGATAACATCGAGCGCACTGAACTGAACGAGCAGAAATCCGTAAAAAAAGACGAGATGAATCAACCCGCTTTTTCGATCTTTTAACAGCTTTTTTTGTCCAAAGACATTGACGATCACCGCCCGAATCCGCTCTTTCATTGTCTGTTGGAAGTCAGGTTTTTTACCGAGCTTGACAAATTGGTACCGTGTTTTGACAAGCGAGGCAAATAAAAAAAGAGCATAGCCCGTTATCATAACAAACAAGATTCTCGTGATAACTAGAAAAACGTCCACCTTTCCCACTCCTTTTCGTGATGATGTTTGTATTAGTGAGAGTGTACGGGTGCCAAATGGGCTGTTTTCCTTTTGGCATTTCCCGTCTTTTTTAGCCACTCCCTGTCTATGTTTTACGCTTTACTAGCGACTACCTTTCTGCATTCTTCCGTTAAAACGGGAAGCACTTCAAAAAGGTCGCCGACGATGCCGTAATCTGCAATCGAAAAAATCGGTGCTTCTGGATCTTTATTTATCGCGACGATCACTTTCGAGTTTGACATTCCGGCAACATGCTGAATCGCTCCGGAAATCCCGCAAGCGATGTAGAGGTCAGGGGTCACGACCTTGCCGGTTTGCCCAATTTGCAAGGAATAATCGCAATAGTCGGCATCGCATGCTCCGCGGGAGGCACCGACAGCTGCCCCAAGTACATCGGCAAGCTCTTGGAGCGGGCGGAATCCGTCCTTGCTTTTGACACCGCGCCCGCCGGCGACAACAATGTTAGCTTCCGTCAGATCGACACCGCTCGTTGTTTTTTCCACAATATCTTTAATCGTAGTGTGAAAATCTTTTATGTCCGGATAAACCGTTTTTATTTCGCCGCTTCGTGACGGATCGCTTTCTGCCGCCTGGATGTTATTCGGACGAATTGTCGCCATGATCATTCCTTCCTCGATTATCTTTTCTTCAAATGCTTTTCCAGAATAAATCGGCCTAGTGAATACGACTTGATCATCGACAAGCTCGAGCTTGACAACATCCGAGATTAGACCGTTTTTCAAGCTTGTGGCGATTCTTGGCGCAAGGTCTCTCCCCTGGGATGTATGGGCAAAAAGGAATCCATCCGGTCTCTCCTCTTCAATAATCTGAAGCAGCGCCTGCTTGTATGCCTCTGGCCGATAAGCGTCTAAGTCCGGATGCTCAGCGATGATCACACGGTCGGCCCCGTACTGAAACAACGGCTCTGTGAATCTTTCCACCTTTTCCCCAAGCAGCACCGCCGTTACTTTGCCGCTTGTGGTCAGTTTCTTTGCCGCCGCAATCGCTTCAAATGAAACGTGGCGCAATGCACCGTGACGAATTTCAGCAAGAACAAACATGTTTTGGCTCATTGTCTCCACTCCTCCTATAAAATGTTCTTTTCAGTCGTTAAGCGCGAGACTAATTCGGAAACCTGCTGCTGAATGTCTCCGTCAAGCATCACCCCGGTCTTTTTCTCCGGTGGAAGATAGCGCTTGATTGTTTTCGTTTTTGCATTTAGCGCTTCGACTGCTACTTCAAGCTCCTCCGGCTCAAGGACTGTTAATGGCTTCTTCTTTGCTTTCATGATACCTGGCAGCGACGGGTAGCGCGGCTCGTTCAGTCCTTGCTGGGCGGTAATGAGGGCCGGGAGAGGAACTTCAACAATTTCCAGATCTCCTTCGACATCGCGCTCTACCGTCGCCTTGTTTTCGTTGACCGTAAGCTTCGTCGCCGTTGTCACAGCCGGAATCGCCAATTCCTCAGCCAAACGGGGACCGACCTGGCCTGATCCGTTGTCAATTGAGACATTTCCGGCTATAATCAGGTCATATTCGCGGTCTTGAAAATAGGCTGCGAGCAGCATGCTTGTCGCCGCAGAATCGAGTTCGGTTTGCTCGTCGACCTCAATCAGATCAGCTTTATCAGCTCCGATGGCTAAAGCGGTTCGCAAGGCGCTCTCCGCTATACTGCTTCCCACTGTTACAACCGTTACGTCCCCACCGTGCGCTTCTTTTAGTTGCACCGCTTCCTCAATCGCGTATTCATCATACGGATTAATGATCAGCTCCGCCCCTTCGGTGACAATTTGTTGCTGATCAATCGCGATCCTTTCTTCTGTATCAAGAGTCTGTTTCATGACGACGTAAATGTTCATTCGCTTCTCCACTCCTCTTTACTGTAATCGTTCACAATAAAACTTCTGCTTTTCTCTTTTCGGCTTTTATAAAGCTTGATATAACACTTCTTCAACCTCTTTAGCTACTGCTGTTCGCGGATTTAAACGGACGAGACGTTCAAGCGGAAGCGCCTTCGCGACAATCCCGGGAATATCGTCATGCTCAATGCCGATTTCCGACAGCTTCGTCGGTAAGCCGAGATCGGCGACGAGCTGAAAAACAGCTGAAATGGCCTGCTCAGCTTTTTGCCCGGCGGTCTCCCCGCCAGTAGTCACCCGAAGCAGCTCGGCAATTCGCGCAAACTTCTCTGTACAGACGGAAGCATTATATTGCATGACATATGGGAGCAACAAGGCGATAATCTCGCCATGAGGCCGTTCACTGATTTCATAGATCGGATAGGCGAGAGCGTGAATCAGTGATGTCCCCGAGTTTGTAAATGCCAATGCGGAAAAAAGATTGCCTAACATCATGTTCGCTCTCGCTTCAAGATGACTGCCCTGATGAACAGCAAGCTGAAGATTGCGGCCAATTAATTCAATTGCTTTTTCGGCTAACTGATCGGAAAGCGGGTTTCCTCCTTGATAAATGACGTTATCTCCTGCTTCGATATAGCGATGATCCTTGGCGAAGTAAGCTTCAATCGCCTGCGATAACGCGTCCATCCCCGTACATGCTGTTAAATACGGAGGCAGCTTCAGCGTCAGCTCCGGATCGAGAAGCGAGACAGCGGGTCGCAAATTCTGATCGGAGATGCCGATTTTCAGCTTTGTCTCATCGTCTGTCACGACCGCGACCGGCGAAACATCGGCGCCTGTCCCGGCTGTCGTTGGAATGGCGATGACTGGACGTATCGCTCCCGGTACACGATTCTCTCCATAATAGTCTGAAAGCGGTCCTCCATGGGAAAGCAATAAAGAGGTCATCTTCGCCAAGTCGATGCTTGAACCGCCGCCCAGAGCGATAAACAGCTCCGGGCTGCTTTTTTTGAGCTCAGTAAAACAGGCTGAAACGGATGCGACGGACGGCTCCGTCGTTTCCTGCTGATAAACCGTCGGTTGAATGTCCGCCTGCTCAAGCACAGTTAGTAGCGGTTGAAGCAAACCGGCTTGAATGATTCCCTTGTCGGTTACTACCGCTACGCGCGTCACCTTGAAGCGTTCAACAATTCCCGGAAGCCGTTGCAATGATCCGTTGCCAAAGACAATTGACCCGGCACTCGTAAATGTCCATGCGTTTCTCACTCAAAGCCCCCACCTTTTTACGAATTCGTTCGCCTCGTATATAAATCATCTAGCTCCATCAGAGCGGATCGTCCTTCGACGATAACTTTTTCATCCTGGTTTGTCACAACTGCCTCAAGCACAAGAATCTTCTTTTTTGGCTTTTTTTCAACGACCGTTAGCGTCACGGTAATCGTATCACCGATAAAAACAGGCGCTTTAAAGTTCAGCTCCTGCCCGACGTACACATAGCCCGGATCAGTCAAATTCGTATGGGCTGTCGAAATAATCGCAGCCGTAAACATCCCGTGAACGACACGCCTTTGAAAAATCGTTTTCGTAGCGAATGCTTCATCCATATGAAGCGGATTCAAATCACCGGAAAGCCGGCCAAATGTATTGACATCCTCCTCTGTAATCGTTCTCATCTCAACATGAGTCGTGCCAATCTCCATTTGGTCAAATGGTTTTCTCGTATGTCCCATCGCTGTTCTCTCCTCACTTTCCAGCTATAACATGTCGGGAAATAATCAGCCGTTGGATTTCTGATGTCCCTTCGACAATTTCAAGCACCTTCGCATCACCGAACGCTCGGCTGACCGGATATTCAGACATGATGCCGTAACCCCCATGGAGTTGAATTGCCTGATGCGCAGCTTCCATCGCCTTTTCCGTTGCGAAC
Organism: Halalkalibacter oceani; assembly: GCF_040544555.1. Lineage (NCBI taxonomy): Bacteria > Bacillati > Bacillota > Bacilli > Caryophanales > Bacillaceae > Halalkalibacter > Halalkalibacter oceani. Next base: position 53,373 of record NZ_JBEPKD010000022.1, on the reverse strand, counting down.
AGCTTCGCCATTGATGACTCCTGGTCAAATGGCTTGCCTTCATCCTTGAGCATCGCCGCCTGATAGAGCATCAGCCGTGCCGCATGGGCATTGGTCGCCATGTCCGCCAATGCAAATTGCAACGATTGATAGTCGGTTAACGGCTTGCCGAACGTTTTTCGTTCCTGCATATATTGCAGACTGCGATCGATCGAACCTTGGATGATTCCAAGCGCCATTGCTCCAATTAAAATCCGCCCTGTGCTGATCGTGGATAATGTTTGCTTCAGTCCCTTTCCTTCTTCACCTAATAAATGGTCTTTCGGAATGCGCACTTGATCAAAGAACAATTCTCCGGTGCTTGAAGCACGCCAGCCAATTTTGTTCAGCTTTCTGCCATACGTAAATCCGGCCACCCCATTCGGGATGACAAAGTTCGAGATTTGATTCCGTCCGTCAGGCTTTTTCCCGGTCACAGCAGCAACGACGACAGGCCCCGTTATGTCATTATCGGAGTTGCTGATGAAAATCTTTGAACCGTTGATCACCCACTCGTCCCCTTCAAGCCTGGCTGTTGTTTGAATATTGGCGGCATCGGAGCCGGCATTCGGTTCGGAAAGGCCGATCGCCCCGACTTGCTCACCGGTCAAAATCGGCGGCAAGTAGCTTTCTTTCAGCTTTTTTGAACCATAGTTGTTAATCAGGCTAGCGGCCGACGAATTCGCCATAAAGGCATTCGCCACGGCACAATCCACTCGGGCCAGTTCCTCTAAAATAATCGTAAAGGAGAGCCAGTCACCTCCGGCTCCTCCTACTTCCTCAGGGTACGGGAAGCCGGCCAAGCCAAGCTCCCCGCCCTTTTTCCAGATGTCATACGGAAAGGCTTGCCCTTCCCACAGCTTTTCGGCAACCGGAGCAATTTCCGCTTCCGCAAATTCGCGCACCATTTTACGAATCATCTGCTGCTCTTCTGTTAATTGTATCGCCATCGGTATCATCTCCACCTTTCTTCCACATTCCATACTTTGAAATCGTTTACAATCAAAGCCGTGCTTCCCCTATTTCGGACGAACCTGCTTGTTCACTTGATCGTGATACGAGGTAATGACGTTTTTCTCCTTGAAGCTGGCAATCTCCTCATCCGAGTACCCGTAGCTTTGTAAAATTTCTGCGGCATGCTCACCTAAACGCGGCGGATAGCGCTTGACGGGCGGCGCCTCGCCATCGTAGCGAACTGGATGACTTAATAGCTTTACTGTGCCGACGTCAGGATGCTCCACCTCCATAATCATTTTGTTCCAGCGGACCTGTGGATCCTGAACGACGTCCTCATAATCATTAACCGGCGCGTACCAGATCTGATTTTCTTCAAAAATATCAAACCATTCTTCCGTTGTTTTCTTTTTGATTTCGGCACAAACGCTCTTGTTGATTTCCTCGCGCCTGCTCATTTGCTCCTTATCTGAAAATTGAGCAAGAACCGCGCTCTTACAAACCTTTGCCAGCTTTTCAATCGAGGTAAGGGAAATCGCAATCCAGCTGTTTGCTGTTTCATAAATGCCGTAAGGAGCCTGGTGAAAGCGGCTGCCTAAGCCTGTTGGACTGCGTTCATCAAGCGGGCCGGTATTTAAATAATAGGTCAATGGCTCGATTTGTAAATCAAGGGCGGCGTTTAATAAATTGGTCTCGACCTTCCGTCCTTTCTTTGTCCTTTCACGTTCATAAAGCGCGGCGACGATTCCAAAGGCAGCCAGAACCGCCCCGTGCTGATCGACGGCAGCTGTTCCGACCGGCACTGGCGCATCGTCTTTTTTACCGCTCAAGCTCGCCAGTCCGCTCATCGCCTGAAGAAGCAAATCCTGTCCCGGACGCTGCTGATAAGGGCCATCCGAGCCGTAACCAGTGCAGGAGCAGTAGACAATCCGTGAATTAATCGCGGCCAGCTCCTGATAGCCAAAGCCGAGTCGCTCCATGACACCCGGTCTAAAATTTTCGACGACAACATCGGCATCTTTGACGAGGCGGTAAATAATCTCTTTGCCCTCATCTGTTCGCAAATCAATGCTCAAGCTCCGCTGATTGCGGTTGCCGAGTAAGAAAAACACGCTTACGTCATCAAGATAAGATTCAGCTCCGGCCCAATGACGTTCAAACGCTCCTTTAGGTGATTCAATTTTAATGACTTCTGCTCCTAAATCAGCTAGCATCTGGACAGCTGACGGTCCCTGTAAAAAATGAGTAAAGCTGAGCACCTTGACATTTTCCAGCATGACCTAACCTCCTCGTATTTTATTTCGTGCGGGTGAGAAATTTCGCAAATCCTTCCTCTGTGTGCGGGGCGCTGTAATTGACAGCATAAGCGTGGGCTTCAAATTGGAAGCCGTCTGAAAGATTGAGCTCTGCTCCTTTATTGATCGCCTCCTTTGCTATTTTTAAAGGAAATGGCGCTTTTTCAGCGAGCTGATCCGCTAAAGCCATCGTCTCTCTTTCCAGCTGTTCATGTCTGACGATCCGGTTTAGAAAACCAAACTCCGCGCAGACATTTGCCGGGTAATATGCTCCCGTTAAAATCATTTCCTTCGCCCTATTCAAGCCGAGCTTCTTGGCGGCAAGCTGTGTTCCTCCCCAGCCAGGCATCGTATTTAAGTTAATTTCCGGAAATCCGAACGTCGCTTTTTCAGATGCAACGATCAAGTCGCAGGAAAGCGCCAGCTCAAAGCCACCTCCGAGCGCGTAGCCATTAACCATCGCGATCACCGGCTTCGGAAATTCATGAATCCGTAAAAAAGTCCGTTGGCCAAGGCGCATTTGCTCATAGGCTGCTACTGGGTCGAGCTTAGCCAATTGCTCGAGATCATTGCCGACGACAAATGCTTTTTCGCCGGCTCCGGTTATGATGACGACCTTGAGCGTCTCCTCCTTCTCAATCCGGTCAAGCACCTGATTCAGCTCACTCAAAACCTCCGGGTTAAACGCATTCAATTTATCAGCGCGGTTTACCGTGACGGTAAATACCGCATCTTCTCTTTTGGTCAGCAACGTGTTAAGCGTGGACAATGTCATACGGGAACCTCCTTACCGTCTCAGGATCACTGGCGATTTTCCGGTGCTTGATCTCCTCTCCCTCCAGCCTTGTGGCGATCCGGTATAAATGCTGCTCATCATCGCGCTTTTGATAATCAACTCTGAAGTGGCTGCCGCGTGTTTCTTTTCTCATCCGCGCCACCCGTGAAATAATTTCACCGATTAACAGTAAGTTTTCCGCTTCAATCGCGTGCGTCAGCTCTTTGCGATTGTTAACGACGATATCCATTTCAAACGTCCGGCGAAGTTCCTGCAGCTTTTCAATCGCTGTCGTTAAGCTTTCCTCGCTGCGCGTCACGAGGACATACTTCCACATAATTTCCTGCAATTGCTTTTTAAGATGATGCGGCTTTACCGTTCCTTGTTTGTCAAGAAGCATTTGCAGGCGCTCGGTTTCTCCTGTTACCTGCTCGGCCGGCACAGGCAATGCCTCAACCTGTTTGATGAATTCAGCCGCCGCCAGTCCTGCACGCTTCCCGTAAACCTGACAAGTCAGCACCATATTTCCGCCCAGCCGGTCGGCTCCATGCGGTCCACCCGATGTTTCTCCGGCGGCGTACAGTCCTTTGATCGTCGTGCATCCATGTTCATCAATCAATAAACCGCCATTGATCGCATGCCCTAATATCGCCACCTCAACCGGGGTCGTTCGCAAATCGAGATCGCGATTTTCAATCAGCCAGTTTACCGTAATGTTCCATGACTTGCGAATCTCCTCGCCGCGGGCATTATGCGGCAGTTTATCCAAATCAATCTTTGTAAAGTCAACGATCACCCCGCCATGCGGCCCCCCCCTGCCTTCCTTGATCTCAGTCTGAATCGAGACATCAATCCATTGCGAACCGTCATAGCTTGAAAATGGATAGTGACCTGAACGTAAATCCATACAGCGTTCAACCGTCATTCCTTCCGGCAAATAGTTTCGTATAAAATGTTCGCCCCGGCCATTTGTCACCTCTGGATGAAGCGCCCACAGCCATGAATTAAACATATTTTTGCACGGATAGATCAACCCCGGTCCGGCCTGCATAAATTCCATGTTAATCAGCTCGGCTCCCGCTTTAAACCCAAGTGAATAGCCGTCGCCGGTAATATCGGACGGATTAATATTATAAGAGAATAATTGCCCGGCACCGCCTGTGCCCATAATAATCGCCTTCGCCTGAAAGACAACGGTTTCCCCCTGGCGATTAAGACCGACCGCCCCGCAAACCTGGTTGTTCTCGACGAGAAACTTCGTTAACATCGTCCATTCATATACCGGAATGCCCCGCTTGTAAATCTCCTCCTTTTGCGCATGAACGATCGGTTCAGCATGCCCGGGAATTAAATGCATTCGCGGCTTCGTCGCAAAGCAGCCTAACACTTCAAAATAACTGCCATCTTCATTTTTATGGAAGGGAATGTTTAACCTTTCCAAATCCCGCAGCGTTTCAATTGATTCATCCGTCAACACTTTCGCCAGCTCAGGATCAGCCATTCCGGCCGCCGCCCGCATAACATCGGCGTAATGGACTTCCGGTGAGTCTTCAGGGTCGGCTTGCCCATCAGCAACGTTATAACCTAGAATCTCCGCTATTTTGTAGGCACTTGCCCCGCTCGTTCCAAATGCGCCCTTCATGACAACGGCTACCGAAGCCCCGCTGTCATGCGCGGCGATCGCCGCTTTTCCGGCTGCGGCTCCACCGCCGATGACAAGCACATCGCATTGAATATCTTTTCTCATTGATCTCCCTCCTCTTCTCTCCTTTTTTCCTATAATACTTTCAAGTACGTGTTTCCTTTCAGAACGACGGTTCCATCCTGTTTTGTGACGACCGCATCAAAGATGCACGTGTTTTTTTCCTCGTCTTTTTCTTTTAAATCGAGCCGGGCCGTTACCGTATCACCAATCAGAACGGGCGCGGTAAAGGTCACGTCATAACGATACGAGACCGCGCCCGGATCCGGAACGCGCTGAGCCATGAACCCCATCACCGTCGCGATATATCCGACAGAAAGCGCTCCTTGGGCAATCCTTGTGCCGAAACGGGTTTTCTTTGCATATTCCTCATCGACATGCACCCCGTAAAAATCACCGACAATCCCGGCAAACCCATATACATCATATTCGCTGACCGTTTTCGAAAACTGAGAATTGTCTCCAATTTGAAACACATCCATATTGGCACGCTTAGCCATATGTTCACTCTCCTTCACTTAGGTGGCAGCTGGCCGCATCTGGATCTTTGGACTGGCTCCAAATGCTGGCAGGCTGCTCCTTTCTAATTGTTGCGGTTATTCTTTTTGAGCCTGAATGGCTTCATATAGCTCCTGTCCATTTGGAATTCCATTTAACAAGTCATCATAGATCGCTGAAGCCTGCTCCTGCATACCCGCAGTGTCACTCTCAATGACGGTGACGCCTGCTTCCTGCATCTCGGCAATCGATTCATCAAACGACTGATAATAGTAATCCATTCCTTCGGCCAATGCTTCCTCCGCAGCTTCTGTTAACGCCTGCTGTTGATTTTCACTTAATTGCTCCCAGACCGCTTTCGAAATAATTAGCGTTGCTGGTAAATAATGGACTTTTGTAATATTGTAATAATCGGCTACTTCTACAAAACGGTCCATGACAAATTGGTCCGGAGATGTATCAGCGCCATCAACGACGCCTTGTTGTAATGCTGTATACACTTCTGAATAAGCCATCGCGGTTGGCTGGGCTCCCAATGCTTCGTATGCTGCCACATACCCGGGAGCCTCCATCACGCGAACGCGAAACCCATTAAAATCATCAGCTGTGTCAAGCGGTTTAGAAGAAAACACATTTCGCTCCATCGCCGATAAGAAGCCAAGTCCTATTAAATCGTGCTCATCAAGCATCTCCAAATATTGATCTCCTACTTCACTTTGTAAAATCGCATTCGCTTCATCCAGGTCATCAAACAAGTACGGCAAGTCAAACATCGACCATTCCGGCACCATATTTGTCAATGGAGCCTGCGCTGTAATAAGCATTTCCTGATTTCCGGCCTGCGCAGCTTGAATCATCGCTACTTCCCCACCAAGCTGTGATTGAGGGAAGACATTAATTGTAATGCTACCGCCTGTCTTTTCCTCGACAAGTTCAGCCAGTCTTTCCGAGACGACGTGATAATGACTGTCCGGAGCAAGCGTATGTCCGATATTAAATTCAAAGCTTTCCTCTTCCCCGGCAGATGCCTCTCCATTTTCTCCGCCTCCGGTTCCACCAGACGTATCAGAAGCTGCCGTATCCTCTCCTCCACATGCAGCTAATCCAATGCAAACGGCTGTAAGTAAAGCAACTAAGATTAATAATGACTTCTTCACTGTTTTCACTCTCCTCTTTTGATTCTTATGATAACTTTCAACCAGCGACCGGCTTCCTGTGTAAAATCCCCCCTTTTAACCTGTATTCCTTTACAGATTCGGAAGCCACAATGTCAAAAATGGCAGATAAGTTATTAACAATACATTCGTAATCAAAACCGCTAAAAAGATCGCCAGCGGCCTGAAAAGCTGATCGATTCTCAGCTTTGCAATCTGACAAGCAACAAACAGATTGACCCCTACAGGCGGTGTAACCATTCCGATTGCCAGGTTGACAATCATCACAATTCCGAAATGAATCGGATCGATGCCAAACTGGACAGCAATCGGTGCAAGAATCGGCCCTAAAATAATAATCGCCGCCAAGGTTTCCATGAACATCCCTGTAATAAATAAGAGGATATTAACGAGAATGAGAAAGACGATCGGGCTGTCTGAGATTTGCGCTATTGTTTCTGCAACCATATGAGGCACTTGATTAATCGTCAGGATATAACCGAAAATCGAGGCAAACCCGACGAGCAGAAGAATAATCCCGGTCGTGACCGCCGCCTTACCAAGGATGTCGCCGATATCTTTCATTGTAATTTCGCGGTAAATAAAATAGCCGACGATAAAACCATAGACAACCGCCACGACTGCCGCCTCTGTCGGAGTAAAGAGGCCAAAGTAAATTCCGCCAAGAATAATGATCGGCATCAAGAGCGCCCAGAAAGCATCCTTAAACGCTTTCCACAGCTCTTTAAACCAGCTGCCTTTGTCAATTTGCGTGACTTCATCAAAGCCTTTTATTTTGGCTACAATTGAAACCGTTATCATTAATGACAAGCCGATTAAAATGCCGGGAACGATGCCGGCAAGAAACAAGCCACCGATTGAAACATTGGCTACCAGTCCATAGACGATCATCGAAATAGAAGGAGGAATAATAACGCCCAATTCACCGGATGACGCCGTCAAAGCGGTCGCGAAATTTCGCGGATAGCCTTTTTTCTCCATTGATGGGATCATGACCGAGCCAATTGCCGCAGTTGTTGCCGACGAAGAACCTGACATTGTTGAAAAAAACATCGTCGTCAGAACCGAGGCAGCCCCCAGCCCCCCTCTGAACCAGCCGACAAGCACATTCGCCAAAGCGAGCAGCCGTTTGGCAATGCCGCCTTTCTGCATCAACGCACCTGCGAGAATGAAAAACGGAACAGCCATTAATGAAAACTTATCCAGTCCTTCGAAAACCTTTTGGGCAACAACGCCAATCGCTTTGCCTTCCAGCTGCAACAGCAAAATCGATGAAAGCCCGAGCGAGATCGCGATCGGCACCCCGATTATAAATAAAACACCAAGTAACAAAAACAATTTCAAAGTCATTAATCTACCCCTCCTTTACACTTTCTTTAATCTAAAGATTCGTAGGCTTCATCTTCCATTGAAACAAATCGGATATCGCCTTTTTTGAGGAAGACATTAATGAATAATGTGATCAAATTCAACGTTCCTAATAAAGCGCCAATCGGCATCGAAAGATAGACAGCCAGCATCGGAATCCCCATAACAGGTGACGTCTGTCTCCCACCCTGATTCAGCGCAAACTCAAAGCCTAAGTAAAGTAAATATCCAAAGAAGACCATCGTCAGCAAATGAGCACCGGTTTTCAGCGCTTTGCCTAAGCTCGCCGGCAAGGAATGAATCAGCACCTCAAGCGCGATCAGCTTATCTGTCCTGACGGCGACAGCTCCTCCGATAAAAACAGACCAAATCATTAAATACCTTGCCAGTTCCTCCGTCCACGGCACAGACAGGCGAATATCCATCGCCGTGAAGACAAAACGAACGAGCACCTGTAAAAAGATCGATAAAGTCATCACCGCGAACGCCGCACTAAGAGAGATGACAGCGAAGCGGTTTAAACGATCAACCAACCTGACGAACCTCATACTTTCCCTCCTCCTTATTTTTCCTGAACAGTAGCGCCACACGTTTTTCGGATAATCAACTGTGGACTTAATTTAATTTGCCATGCATTCAATTCAGAAGGCGGCAAATTATTTTCCTGTTCATCAATTTTCTGCATCAGCCTTTCCACTGCCAGCTTTGACATTTCCTCTACGGCCTGATTAACCGTCGTCAGACCGATAAAGCTGTGACCAGACAGGCGAATGTTATCAAAACCGACAATTGCGACCTCTTCAGGAACGCGATAGCCGAGCTCCGACAGGCCTTCCATTGCCTCCATTGCGATGAAATCGGCCGAAGTAAAGATTGCAGTCGGCTTGATTTTATCACTGTACATCACCCGGATCGCCTCTCTAACTTTCGTTTCAATGTTTTTAAAGCCAACCTCGTGCATTAAATGGGGATAGACTTTCAATCCATTGACAGTGAGCGCCTTATGATAGCCTTCAAACCGGCTCTCGACCGTTTCAGATTCACTTGAGCCGTAAATCATACTAATCCGTTTATGGCCGAGCCGAATTAAGTGACTCACTGCTTCAAAGGCTCCTTTATAGTTGTCCTGGACGATATAATCCACTTGCTTCCGCTTGTTCTTCCGATTGTACAGCACATATGGAATCTGACTGTGATCCAGCTGCTCTATGAGCCTATGATCATCCTTGTACATCGAGCCGATGATGATTCCATCGACCCGTTTCGCAATCAGAAAGGAGATATATTCTGCCATCTTGCTCGACTTTTCTTCGTTGACATACAGCATGACATGACTATCAAACTTTGAAGCCTCTTTTACAATACATTCTGCGCTTTCAGCAAAAAACGGATTATCTAGCCCGCCGACTATAAGACCAATTGTAAACGTTCTTTTTTTAATCATGCTTCTCGCGATAAGATCGGGGTAGTACTTGTACTGATCGATCGCCTCCTGAACTTTCTTTTTCGTCCTTTCCTTCACAAAAGGATAGTTGTTAATTACACGGGACACCGTAGCTGTCGATACGCCTGCTTTTTTGGCAATGTCTTTCATCGTTGGTTTATGCATCGGGACACACTCACTTTTTCCCTACTATTTTGTAATCGTTTACAATTATCCATTTACTTGTAAACGATTACAAGTAAACTGTTGTTCCTTCCTCCTTCGCCTCCTTTTTTTCTCAACGATTGTGTTTTCCTTCTTTTCATCTTTGTAATCGTTTGCAAAAATAGGCTTCTTTTTCGTAAATTCAGAATATTATAAGATGACGTAATAGTCAAGTTCTTTTTTTTAAAGGGCTGGAAAAAAGGAAAAAAAGCTTCTATCCCAGTCAAGCACCTTTTCGTACCTTCTTTTAACGCTTATGAAGGGGAGACCCCCGCAGCTGAAATAGACTTCGCTTTCCACGGAAGCTGGTGAGCTTCTTCTTCGAGTTACGAAAAAAGAAGGGGTTCAGTGGCCTCCATACGTAACGGATTCAAGAGTGTGAAGTTGGTCTGTTTTACATATCGATTTTACATGATCCAAGCGGCTCGTCGCCCCCCTTCCTACGATAAAAAAGAGACGGGATAAAAGGTTGTTTTTTTACCTTTTATCCCCGCCTCTAAGCAATGAGCGGAACCACCACGATCTTTTTTTAAAGCCCGCTGTGAGGAAGCTGCTGAAAAAGTGAAAATCGTACTTTTTCAGCAGCTTTTTCGTAATGAGCGTAGCCGTTGCCTGATTTTGAAAGCCTTGCTACGAGTGGGTTTTTCGTAGTAAGGCGCGCAACGCGCGGAGCCATTACTCTTCTTCGAGTTACGGAAAAAGAGGTTTTTCAGTGGCCTCGTTGTGAGTGGGTTTCTCACAACGGGCTTGTGGCGTGTGAAGCCATTGCCAGTAGGTCCAAAGCTAGTTTTGTCTCAAGCTCAATGTTACGATGTTTTTGACGTTTTCATTTTTCAATAGAAGAATGGCAAGGCGGCTATTCGCTTTCGACGACTTTTTCCTTTAGCAGCTTGTTTCTCAGCTCATATTGCGCAAAAAGTTCGGTCAGCAATTGACTGATTTGTTCCTCATCCCGTTTCTTCACCGCTTCAAGAAACGACTTCTGCAGCTTCTCATGTTGAGCCGCCCATTCTTTTTCCTGCTTTGATTCGGCGAGCAGCTCCCGCTTTTGCGCTTCATTGATCGCTTTCAGCAAAAGATCGCGCTCTTTTTTGATATTCTGCCAGCGCTCCACCTCATGCGGCTGATTTTTTTCAGCAAGCAGCTCGTAATAATAATCGATGTGATCATTGATTCCTTCCGCGCATGGCCATGGTCTTTCCTCTTCGCTCTCCGCTTGCTCCGCCTGAACAAAATCAGACAAGCTGACAGCGGTCAGCGCTGCGGTGATACCGACTATTTGCAGCACGAGAAACAGCCTCCAAAAATGTTTCACAGATGATCATTCCTTCCACGTTTTAGTAGTAGAATAACCATCATTGTTAAAAACATGCATCCGTTACAGCCTCTCTCTCGCACCGCTCCTATTAATAAAGCGAAATCGTCTCGGCATTCATCTGCTCGAGCCGTTGCTTCACACTTGCCAGAAATCTGCCGCACACTAAGCCGTCAAGGACGCGGTGATCGAGCGAAAGGCAGAGATTGACCATGCTTCTGATCGCAATCATATCTCCGCTCTCCGACTCAATTACGACGGGACGTTTAACGATTGATTCAACGGACAAAATCGCCGCCTGTGGATGGTTAATAATCGGCGTTGACAAAATCGAACCAAATGAGCCGGTGTTATTAATCGTAAACGTGCCGCCCTGCATATCGGTCTGCGCCAGCTTACCGGAACGGACCTTCATCGCCAGCTCGTTCACCTCACGCGCCAGACCTTTGATTGACTTCTCGTCAGCGTGCTTGATTACCGGTACAAATAACGCATCTTCTGTCGCTACGGCCAGAGAAATATGAATATCCTTTTTCTGAATGATTTTATCTTCTGCCCACATTGCATTCAGCTGTGGGTACTCTTTCAGAGCTTCCACTGCCGCTTTAATAAAAAACGGGAGAAAGGTCAGGCTGTGCCCTTCTTTTTCTTTGAATGCCGCTTTTTGTTGATCGCGATAACGGACAAGATTTGTCACGTCGACTTCGACCGTCATCCAGGCATGCGGGGTTTCCCGCTTGCTTTTCACCATGTTGGCGGCGATCGCTTTGCGCGCGCCGGAAATTGGGATCTCCAGATCACCCTCGGTGCTTTGGATCGGCTCAGCTGTGCGCGACTTCGGCTCAGTTCCCGTTTCTGACCGAGCTGGTGCTTCCGCTTTAGCCACCGGGACCGTTCCTTCAGCAATCAGCTTTTGGATATCCTTGCGGGTAATCCGCCCGCTTTTTCCAGAGCCGGTTACTTGTGTCAGATCAATCCCGTGCTCCTGCGACATTTTTAACACGGCAGGTGAATAGCGATGCTTCTGTGACGGTGCCGCCGAATCGCTTTCCGGCTTTGTCGGCTCGGGCTGCGGCACGGCAGCGTCTTGCTGTTCGCCCTTTGGCTCTGTGCCTTCGACGTCAATTGTGCAGATGACGACGCCAACCTCTACCGTCTCGTCCTCCTGGACAAGCAATTCTTTAATAATCCCTGTGTAGGAGGAAGGTACCTCGGCATTGACTTTATCTGTCATGACTTCAGCAATGGGATCATACTTGTTCACATGGTCTCCCGGACTAACGAGCCATTTGCTGATCGTTCCTTCCGTTACACTTTCCCCAAGCTGAGGCATTTTCATTTCAGTTGCCACGTATCTCACCTCATTTCTAAAATTCAGCCAGTTCACGCATTGCTTTTTCTACTTTATCCGGATTGATCATAAAAAATTTCTCCATTGTCGGCGCATACGGCATCGCCGGAATATCCGGACCAGCTAACCGCTGAATCGGCGCATCAAGATCGAACAAACAATGCTCGGCGATAACCGCGGCCACTTCACTCATAATGCTGCCTTCCTTATTGGCCTCTGTGACGAGCAGCACTTTCCCGGTCTTGCGTGCCGCTTCGATCACCGCCTCCTGATCAAGCGGATAGACCGTACGTAAATCGAGAATATGCGCCTGAATACCGTCCTTTTCAAGCCGCTCCGCCGCCTGCAGGGCAAAATGTACCGCCAGGCCGTATGTGATGACGGTAATATCGTCGCCTTCCCGCTTTACATCAGCTTTTCCAATTGGCAGTGTGTATTCTTCTGCCGGAACTTCGCCTTTAATCAAACGGTAGGCCCGCTTATGCTCAAAAAACAAAACGGGGTCATCGGAACGAATAGCCGCTTTCAGTAGTCCTTTCACATCATAAGGAGTTGACGGCATGACAATTTTCAAGCCCGGTACATTGGCAAAAATCGCTTCGACTGATTGCGAATGATACAGGGCGCCATGCACGCCGCCCCCATATGGAGCGCGGATCGTGATCGGACATTGCCAATCATTATTGGAACGATAACGGACTTTAGCCGCTTCAGAGATAATTTGGTTGACAGCCGGCATAATAAAATCGGCAAATTGCATTTCGGCCACAGGGCGCATACCGTACATCGCCGCGCCGACCCCGACGCCGGCAATCGCCGATTCAGCTAGCGGCGTATCGATTACCCGCTCTTCGCCAAACTGCTCGTACAAGCCATTCGTCGCCCGGAAAACACCGCCGCGTGCTCCGACATCCTCCCCTAAAATGAATACATCCTGATCGCGTTCCATCTCCTCGCGGAGAGCTTGCGTCACTGCTTCGATATATGAAATTACTGGCATTGCCTCATTTCCCCCTTCCTAATCTGCATAGACGTAGCGCAGCGCATCTTCCGGATCAGCATACGGCGCCTGCTCGGCGTACTCCGTTGCCTCGTCGATCACCTTCGCCATCCGCGCCTCCATCTCGTTCTTCAGCTCATCTGTCAGCAGGCCAACCTCGCGCAAATATGTCTCAAAGGTAAAAATCGAATCAAGCTTCTTCGCTTCTTCAACTTCATCCTGGTCGCGGTAGGCACGGTCATCATCATCGCTGGAATGAGGCGTCAAGCGGTACGAAACGGTCTCGATCAACGTCGGCCCCTCGCCGTTTCTTGCCCGGTCAGCTGCCGCTTTGACAGCTTCATAGACTGCTAATGGGTCATTCCCGTCGACTGTAAAGCCGGGCATTCCATAGCCAATTGCACGGTCCGACACCTGCTTGCAGGCGAGCTGCTTTTCAATCGGGACGGAAATCGCGTATTTATTATTTTCGCACATAAAGATGACCGGCAGTTTGTGAACACCGGCAAAATTAGCCCCTTCATGGAAATCTCCCTGATTGGAAGATCCTTCGCCAAAGGTGGTGAAGGTGATAAAATCCTCGCCCTTCATTTTTCCGGCAAGCGCGATGCCTACAGCATGAGGGACTTGCGTCGTCACCGGGGAAGAGCCTGTGACGATCCGATTTTTTCTTTGGCCAAAATGGCCTGGCATTTGCCGCCCACCCGAATTCGGGTCTTCTGCTTTGGCAAAGCCTGACAACATTAAATCACGGGCCGTCATGCCAAATGTCAACACAACACCCATGTCGCGGTAATATGGCAAAATATAGTCCTTCTCGCGATCAAGCGCAAAGGCAGCCCCGACTTGGGCCGCTTCCTGCCCTTGACATGAGATGACGAAGGGAATCTTACCAGCGCGGTTTAAGAGCCACATCCGCTCATCGATGCGGCGCGCCAGCAGCATTGTCTCAAACATTTCCAGTACCTTTTCATCGCTAAGTCCTAAAGCATTATGGCGATTATCAGTCATAGTTGTGTCCTCCTTTTGCTTGCTCCTTTATAAATGAATGGCCTTTCCTTCGACGGCGAGCGCCGCCTCGCCGACTATTTCAGAAAGCGTTGGGTGAGGGTGAATCATATCGGCGATTTCAAGGTGGGACGCATCGACCACCTTCGCCAATGCCGCCTCCGAAATCATATCGGTCACATGCGGCCCGATCATATGAATCCCAAGGACGTCGTCATTGGACGCATCAACGATCATTTTGGCGAAGCCGTCTGTTTCGCCGTAGACGAGCGCTTTTCCAATTGCCTTAAACGGAAACGTCACTGTTTTGATCGTGTGGCCTTGCCGCACCGCTTCGGCTTCTGTCAAGCCGACACTCGCCATTTCAGGCTGGCTGTAGATACATTTAGCAACGGTCTGATAGTTCAGTGCCTCCGGCTGTTTTCCCGCTAGATGATCGACAGCGATGATTCCTTCATGTGAAGCGACATGGGCCAGCTGCAGTCCGCCGATGACATCACCGATCGCATAAATATGCGACTCTTTCGTTTGATACCATTCATTGACGGCAATTCCCCCATTTTCAACGGCGATTTCGGTGTTTTCCAGCCCGAGATCATTCACATTTGCCGCCCGTCCGACTGAGACAAGCAACTGGTCGGCGGTCAGCCTGATTTCCTCTCCTTGATGATCGGCCTTTATTTGAACGCCCGCGCCCTTTTTCAAGGTTTCCGGCATGATTTTCGCGTTGGTGTAAAGCTTAATCCCCTTTTTTTGCATCAATCTCGCCGCTTCGTTGGCAATATCAGCATCCTCGGTTGGCAATATTTGCTTGGCATATTCGACGACGGTCACTTCTACTCCGAAGTCATGCAAGAGGGAGGCCCACTCCATTCCAATCACTCCTCCCCCGACAATGATGATCGAAGAAGGCAGCTCCGTCAACGCGAGCGCCTCATCTGAAGTGAGAACATACGTCCCGTCCGGCTCCAGTCCTGGTAAGGTTTTTGGCGCGGAGCCTGTTGCGATGATCACGTTTTTCGGGATAAGCATCGTATTTTCCTGCCCGTCCGTCCGTTCAACTGAAATCGTCCCCGGGGTTGGCGAGAAAATCGAAGGACCTAAAATCCGACCTTTCCCTTCGTAAACGGCAATTTTTCCTTTTTTCATCAAGTGCTGGACACCGCGGTACAGCTGATCGACAATCTGCTGTTTGCGCTTCTGGACATTCGCAAAATTAAACGTCACTTCGCCCGTTTCCACGCCAAATTCGCCGGCCCGTTTGGCAGTTGTGAGCACTTCTGCGCTTCTTAGCAGCGCTTTGCTTGGAATACAGCCTTTATGGAGACATGTGCCGCCCAGTTTTTCTTTTTCGACAACAGCGACTTTCAAACCGTGCTGCGCCGCCCTGATGGCCGCCACATAGCCTCCCGTTCCTGCTCCTAACACGACAAGATCATATTCTTCAGCCACTTGCTTCCCCTCCTGCTCCTAATCACGTCTTGATAAAATATGGTGTTCCTGCTGCAAAAATTGTCTGCGCGACCGTCTCAGCCGAGCAATCCGCTCTTCAGCCATGCGATCAGCCGCCTGATACGTCGGAATCGCATCGCGGTTAGAGATCTCAAATACTTTCGCAACATTTTGGTAAATACCTTCAACTTTTTTCATCGCACGTTCACGGTTATAGCCGTTCAATTCATCCGCGACATTAATCACCCCGCCGGCATTAATCACATAGTCGGGCACATATAAAATCCCCATCTCATGGACCACATTACCGTGCCGGTCTTCTTTAAGCTGATTATTGGCGGCACCGGCAATGACTTTTGCTTTCAGTTGCGGAATCGTTTGGTCATTGATTACGGCTCCTAAGGCGCAGGGGGCAAAAATGTCACAATCGACTTGATAAATGTCATCAATGTCCACTGCCTTTGCACCAAACTCGTTGACCGCCCGCTTCACTGCTTCCCGATTAATATCGGTCACAATCAACTGTGCCCCCTCTTCATGAAGATGCTTGCATAAATGATAGGCGACATTTCCAACGCCTTGCACCGCGACAGTTTTGCCGCTCAGCTGATCAGAGCCAAACGCCTCCTTTGCCGCGGCCTTCATCCCGACATAGACGCCGTACGCTGTCACAGGTGATGGATTCCCGGAAGCACCGAATGCTGGTGAGATGCCAGTTACATAGTCCGTTTCCTCATGAATCGTATCCATATCCTCGACGGTCGTACCGACATCCTCCGCCGTAATGTAGCGTCCATTTAGCCCCTGGATATAACGGCCAAAAGCGCGAAACATCTCTTCGTTCTTATCAGTACGCGGATCACCGATGATCACCGTCTTGCCGCCGCCGAGATTCAAGCCCGCGGCGGCATTTTTATAGGTCATTCCCTTTGCCAGACGCAGCGCATCTTCCAAGGCTTCCTCCTCGCTCTGATAGTTCCACATCCGCGTACCTCCGAGCGCCGGGCCGAGCGTCGTATCATGTATGGCAATGATTGCTTTCAATCCGGATAATTGGTCCTGACAAATGACAACTTGCTCATAATCATATTTTTCCATATAAGAGAATAGCTTCATGCTTTTTCCTCCTTAAAGTGAACCATTGTTGCTTTTCATCACGCAAGTTCTATGCCAACCTACTATCCGCTTCGGAAATTGCCATTTCTTCACATATCTCGTTCCAATCTCACATTCTCACCATGCAAAAACTTGCACATCACGCAACAAATTGCATGCACATTTATGCAAGGTCATATTTGTGAAGCTTGTAATATAAGTTTCGTAAGGAAATGCCAAGCTCCTTCGCCGTCCTCGTCCGGTTGCCATCACACTGCCTTAAGGAGTGCAGAATAATTTGCTTTTCATGCTGCGCCATTTTCTCTTCCAGCGTGCTGCCATCCGCTTTGCTTTTCAATCGTCTGGCCGCTTCCACCGGCTGCTCATACAATGGCGGAAGATCCTCCCGTTCAATGATTTGCCGTGATGGTTCCATATAAATCATCGTTCTGCCTAGCACATTCTCAAGCTCCCGGACATTTCCCGGCCAATGATAAGCCTTCCATTCAGCAAGTGCTTCATCCGAGACAGATTGGACAAAACGGCCGTAATCGTGATTGAGCTTCGCCAGCAAATGGGCGACAAGCTGCTCCAGATCCTCGATCCGCTCCCGCAAAGGCGGAATATGGATTGGCATTTTATTAATGCGATAGTACAAGTCTTCACGAAAACGCTGCTCGGCAACCGCTTTTTCTACATTCATATTTGTCGCGGCAATCACCCGGACATCAATCGCAATCGGCTTCGTCCCCCCTACGCGCACAATTTCCTGTTCCTGCAGGACGCGGAGCAGTTTGGCCTGCATCGCCGCTGACAGCTCACCGAGTTCATCAAGAAAGATGCTGCCTTGATCTGCTTCTTCAAACAATCCCCGCTTGCCACCGCGTTTCGCCCCCGAAAACGCTCCTTCTTCATAGCCAAACAACTCGCTTTCAAGCAGCTGTTCCGATAAGGCCGCACAGTTGACCCTGACAAAAGAATGCCTTCTTCGCTCGCTTTGATTATGTATCGCATGGGCAAAAAGCTCCTTGCCAGTGCCGGATTCCCCGCGCAGCAAAATCGTCACAGGGGTCGCCGCTGCCAGCTTCGCCTGATCAATGGCGAGCTGCATTTCAGCTGACGTGCCGACAATATCAGCAAAGGAATATTTCGCTTCGAGTGTCCGAATTCGCCGTTTCGCTTTTTCCAGCTGGGCATGGAGGGAATTCAGCTCCGAGACATCGTGAATGACACCGACGCTTCCACGCGTCTTTTGGTCAACGATGATCGGCGCTACGTTAACGATCACATCTCTTTTTTTCGGACCAACCTTCAAAGGGACTCCCCGTACCGGCTGGCCTGTTTTCAGCACTTGAAAATGCATGCTCTCCCCTTCGGAAATATCCGCTGTCGCCGGATGACCAATCACTTCCTCCGGCAAAAGACCTGTTAAGCGCGTATAAGCCGGATTAATCATTAAGCCGTTCCCATTTTCATCAACGACCGAGATCGCATCATCCGAAGATTGAATAATTGCTTCAAGCATCGTCTGGATTTCTTTCAAATTGCTTACTTGATCCGTCATCGCCACGAGATCGGTGACATCCTTGAATACGCCAAGGGCTCCGATACAGTGACGCCCTTCAAATAAAGGCACCCGAGTCGTCACAATCACCGTCCCATTGCTAAGCTGCTGGCGGCGGTTATATTCAACCTCCATCGTCTGTACGACCCGTGGCAATCCGCTTGACGGAAGGACGGCAGTGATCGGCCGGCCGATTGCTTGCTCCGCGTCGACACCGACGATTTTTGCCGCGGCTTGATTACAGATCAGTATCCGTTCATTGCGGTCAATCGCAATCATCCCGTCATGAGTCGCATTTAAGATCGTTTCCTGCAGAGAGGTTTGCTGATTCAATTGCTGGATCAATGTATCCTTTTCCCTCAATAGCGAAAAAAACAAACGCGACAGTTCTGACGGAACGACAAGTGTCCGCTCAGCAAAATCAGCCTGTAAGGATGCAGCAACATCCGGATCACCCGTCACTTCGAAAACAAAATCAAACTGTTCTCCAATCAGGTTGTGCCACGTCGCCGCGGTCACAAGCTGATGCTGCCGGGCCAGCGCCAGCCCGGGCGCTTCTGGATCACGGTCGACAACCGCCGCGACATGAATATGCTCCATCTTCATCAGCATTTGAAAGAGGGCCACCCCTCCTCGTCCTGCGCCAACAATCATTGCTCGCTGCATGAAAAGAATCCCCTCCTAAAAAATTAAGACCGGGTCCTAATTGCTGCTAATAATTTCTCTCTCTTCACTATTACGCAAATGTCACAAAGATGCAACTCCTAAGATTGTACATCAGCAAAAAAATCCGCTAAACTGATACTAAACAAGAAAAATTCCGGATCATACATTTTATTTTTATCACCTGATTTTTATGAGTTATCTCGTTCAAGCGAAGCACACTGAGATGGAATTCATACATGAAAGAGGAATGAAGATGGGACGTTTTATCGCATTGATGATTATGATCATTCCGATCATTGTCGCCGGCTATGGCATTAAGCAAATGAGAGATACGATTTTTCAAATCAGCAATTCTCCTTACCCTAATTTAACGCTGCAATTCGCCGCAGGATTTGTCCTGTTTCTTGCAGGGCTCAGCTTTATCGGCGGGTTCATTTTTTATCGCGATCGAAAAAACGGGAAAATCGCCCCCCGGTTTCAAAAAAGAAACAAGTAGCTGCTTACACAGCCATCGCTTTACCCTCGACAAGGGGTTGGGCAAAAGGATTAATAGCCTTTTGCCCAACCCCTTTTATTTTTTGGAAACTCCAAGCTGGTCGAGTCTTTTGAGCACTGTCCAGCGCTCAATCACGGCGGAGAGTGAGATTTTCTCAGCAAGGATCATCATCACGAAAACAAAGAGCAGCACGCCGGACTGAACGGACACTTCACTATGATGAATCAAAATCACAGCGAAAATCGCTCCGGTAACTGTTGCCCCATTATCGCCAAGCATCACTTTCCGATGCCCTTCAAGGACAAACGAAATATAGAAGACCGCCAGCACCGTTACGACAAATAGCAGCGGAGGTAAAGGAAGAAGGTAAAATAAAAGAACGGTAAAACAAAGCGCTACTTTCCAGACACGCAATGGCCTTGTGTCAAACAGGTTCATCACATGCGGAAGACCGGTCAGTAAAAAAAACGCCAGCAGATTTTGCATGAAGGTCATCGGCTGCTTTGACCAGAGATAAAGCAGGGCGACGATGATCGTTCCTCCTGCTTTTAACAGCCCTGTCGTTACTTTGCGGTGCTCCCTTGCAAAAACGAGATGGCCTTTTAATCCTTTAGGATAGCTTGTTCCAAGACGATCATCAATAAAGCCAAGCAGCCAGACACTAAAAATAAAAAGAAAGGCTTGAAACGAAAACACTTCATCCTGGAAAGGAGGAAAAGAATAGAGAACGCAATAGCTGTAAAAAATCACGACACCGAGACTGTAAGGAACAAGCTGACATTGATAATTTCGCACGGCGAGCTGCATCGACTGAAAGGCAATCATGCTCAAATAAGCAATGAGCGGCAATGTTAGTAATAAAATAATCATGGCTACTGAGCCTCACGCAGCTGTCGTTCAATTTCAAGCCATTGCTTCAGCCGATGGAGAAATCCCCGGATATTTTTTCCCATTTCCCGGTGCGTCATCCGCGTCACCATCTCTTGGCAAGTCGCCCCGGCGCGAAGCAAATCGAGTGTCATCTGCGCCTCCACGCCAAAACGTTTATAGTCCTTTTCCAGCAAAACAGGGAGCCATTTCCTCCGAAAAACCCGCTGGCCTGAAAGCGGAGAAGCAAGCTTCACCCCCGTTTTCCGGTAAATCATCGCCTGAACTCTACGTTTTACCAGTCCGAAGCCAGCCTTCTTCCCGGGTTTCATGACTGAAATGACGAGGTCGGCCTCTTCCCTTTCCAGCGCCTCGATCAACGCTCCGATTTCCTCGGCGCTTTCCCCAAGGTCAGCATCAAGACAAATAATGATGTCACCTCTAGCCTCTTTCCAGCCTGCCTGAAGGGCAAAGCCTTTGCCCATGTTTTCTGGAAAAGTAATCAGCTTGTCTGCATAGCGCTCGGCAATCAGTTTTGTGTTGTCCTGACTGCCGTCATCGATGACTATGATTTCCGCTCGTTCCGTAAAACGCTGAATGGCAAGAAGCGTCTTTTCAAGGTAGCTCTCTTCATTATAGGCAGGAATGATAAAGGATTGTTTAATCATGATGAAGAGCCTCCTTCTTTTTCCATTCGTTAAACCGTTCCTGAATTAATTGATACAAGCTTCTGCTATAAGTCTGCAGCTTTGCCTGCAACAAATTCGGAAATACGCCCTCCGCTTTGCCGTAAAGAGTATGAATGCCTTTTAAGTCTGTAATTTTTTCTCCGGCTTGAATGCGCGCCAGCCAGGTTGCCCCCATCCCGGCCCGTCCTTTTTCCAGAAATTCGATCATTCCGATTCGACAGCCGATCAAATACATATGATCTGCTCCGGCCCAGAATGCGGCTGAAATCGCCACATCTTCACTTGTACCGACAAAGCAGATTGTCTCGGCTGTTAATCCTAATGCCTCGAGTCGGGATTTTCCGGGCGAATGGCCGTCAGGATGCTGATGACAGAGCAGAGTCGCCCCACATGTTAATGCCTCACCGCTTACTGAATCCATATCGCCGATGATGAAATGCGGACATATTCCTTGTCGCAGCAGACCATCCGCTGCCCCGTCGACAGCCATAATGACCGCCGATTTCTTAAGCAGCTTTGAGCGAACGACACGAATATCCTTCTCATAATTCGTATTGCGGGCGACGATGAAAACAGGCTTCTCCTTAATGGATTGAAGAACGGGCGGCAAGTGAAATGCCGATTGGAACCAGCCGCTCTCTCTCTCTGCATAGTGAAGGGTATTTTCCACAAACCCGGCAAAAGCGGTGGAAAAATGTCGTTCAGCCTGGCGCAGCTTTTCCTGCAGCATTCGCTCATTGTACCGTAGCAGCTTTGCCGCCAAAACAGGGCGGGTATTGACGGATATAAACAACTCATCACCGATAATCGCCGCCGCTTCTCCATTGAACGGGAGCGCTCTTTTTTCCTGCTGCAGCACATCATATACAGCGATCCCGGCTGCAAGCAAGGTCATCACATGCTTTTGACGGTACTTTCCACTCATCGACGGCTTGCCGTTAATAACCGCTTTTACGTTCGCTTTCACCAGGCTGTCGGCGGCGACGCCATCTAAATCCTCATGCCATAAAAAAACGATCGTCTGCTGTGGAACATAGTGGAGCAATTCTTTTGTTTTTTCATGCTCATAAATCGGCCCTTTAATGATTTCTGCCATCGTGATCCCTCTTTACATCGTTTGTTCATAATATAAGCAGTTTCAGCAGAATTATTAGCTTCAAAGAAAAAGACCCTTGTTGCCCAAGGATCTCCAGGGTTTGGCTCTTCGACCTCGCTACCGGGATGGGAGGCACGCTTTCGGCAGGCGGGCGCGTTGAATAGTTTCCTTCCTGCGCCACAAGCCCGTTGTGAGACATTCACTCGCAACGGGCTTTTCTACTCAATCACGACCGCCCGGGCCGGCGCCCCTTCAAACCCTTCAAGCTTTAACGGCAAGCAGATAAACTGAACACGTTCCTTCGTCACTTGTGAAAGATTGCACAAATACTCAATTAAGAGGATGCCGTTCTTTAAAAGCAGCTCATGCGTCGGCATATCTTTCACTTGAAAAGGGTTTTTACTGTCTATCAGCTTCAGTGGATAGTCCTGCGGAAAATCAAACGCCACAGCTTCCGGCTTTTTCTCAAGCAGCCACTGAGCCGCTTCCATCGTCACATAAGGAGCCTTTGACCAGAATTCACGCGTCTCATACCCATACGTTTTATCCCAGCATGTTTTTAAAATGATAATTTTTTCATGATCTTTGATACCGGCATTTTGAAGATCTTCAACCGTAATGGCTTCGTCAGCTTTTTTCGAGGACAGATCTACCACTACCGCTTCCCCGCTGTAGGCATCGGCAGCCATTTCCTCCATCGTGTTCTCACCTGGCTTGCAGTGCAGCGGTGTATCTACATGAGTAAAGGCATGAGCGCTGAGCTGCACACGGGATGAGCGAAAATCAGAGTCTTCCCCGAAGTCACTTGTAATATCATGGGTCACTTTCCAACGCCAGTGATCGCGGGCTGTCATAGAGACATCAATCATTTTCATGGATAACCTCCTGTAATGGTTTCTCTTTTCTCGTTCAGAAAAAGGAAAATCACTAAACATACACAACAACCTTCACTATTGTAAGATTATTCAACTAAGCCGTCAATAATATTCAAATTATTTAGATTGTTCTATTTTTTAATGGATAATTATAGATTTATACTGTCTGGGGTGTCATCGCATCTTCGATTTTAAAGTTCCAGAATGAAAGGTAGGTGATTTATTTTGAGTACCATTCCTTTTTTGAAAAAAGCACAAAGCTATGTTTTTGGGTTAACGATTTTGTTTACTGTTCTTCTTGCCAATTATGCGGTTTTCAACAGATATATCTTGAAACAATCCCTTCCTTGGAGCGATGAATTGCTGAGATATATGTTTGTTTGGATTGTATTCATTGGGGCGGCTATCGTTTACAAGAAAGATCAGTTGGTCGATTTAACGTTAGTGACTGATTTTGCTAAAGGAAAATTTGCGTTACTTCTTGATTTATTGCGACACCTGTTAACTTTTCTATTTATCGTTATGATTTCTTATCAAAGTTTTATCATTATGCGTGGACAAATGAGCACAGGCGAAATATCAGCAGCTATGGAAATCCCTGTTTGGATCATGACAGCAGGACTTCTGATTGGCGGTTGTTTATGGGCCGTTTTTGCCATCTTTAAAATCTTAGCAGCGCTCAGACGTGTATTTACATCTTACGATTAGAGGGAGATATTTTATGGCCTTAATGATACTTGTTTTTTTCCTTCTTTTTTTAGTCCTGCGAGTCCCTGTCGTCATTGCTTTAGGGCTTTCCTCTTTAGTTTATATGGTCCTATTTATGGACATTTCGGTAATTGTGATTTCCCAACAAATGATCAGTACGGTCAATACGTATGCCCTGTTGGCTATCCCTTTCTTTATTATTGCCGGTGGCTTGATGGAAGCAGGTGGTATTTCCAATAAGATTATTAATTTTGCTAATGCTGCTGTAGGTTTTTTCCCTGGTGGACTTGCTCTTGTGATGATCGTTTCCAGCATGCTTTTTGCAAGTATGTCCGGATCAGGTGTTGCTACCGCGGCCGCCTTGGGAAGCATTTTAATCCCGGCGATGGTTCGTTCGGGCTATGACCGCGATTTTTCCAGTGCGCTCCAGGCTTCATCAGCTATTGTGGGGCCGTTAATTCCACCAAGTATTCTGGCCGTCTTATACGCTGTGAGTGTAGGGGTGTCTGTTGGAGATTTACTTTTGGCGGGGCTGATTCCCGGCCTGATCATGGTTTTATGTTTTATGATTCTCACGATTATTATTTCTGTAAAAAGAGGCTATAAAAGCGATATTACCTTTAGCTTCAGCAGGTTATGGAAAACATTTTTAGAAGCGATCTGGGCGTTGCTAATGCCGTTTATCATGATCGGAGGCATTTACAGCGGCATCTTCACTCCGACTGAAGCCGCCGCCGTCGGCTGTCTTTATAGTCTGCTTGTCGGGCTGTTCATTTATAAGGGCTTTTCCATTTCTGAAATTCCTAACGTCCTCTATAAGTCCGGTTTGCTCGCGGCGGGTGTGATGGCGATTGTCGCTACTTCTGCCGCCTTTAGCTGGGTGATTACGAGAGAAGGCTTGCCGCAGCTGCTTGCTGAATTTTTTACGGGAATCAGCTCTAACCAAATGGTCTTCTTATTTACCGCGGCCATTCTTTTACTACTAGTCGGTTGCTTTTTAGATTCTGCTCCGGCGGTGTTGATCATGGGACCAATCTTGGCTCCGGTCGCGCTTGAGTTTGGCGTCGACCCTGTTCACTTCGGTGTGATCGTTTTGGCCAGCATGTGTATCGGCTTAATCACTCCGCCAATCGGACTGAATTTGTTTGTCGTTTCAGGGGTTGCCAATCGTCCGATTCATAAAATCATTCCTGAAATTGGCTTGTTTTTCCTTGCTGCTATCATTTCACTGATCCTGATTATATTGTTCCCTGCGCTATCACTTGTTTTACTTAATTAACGATGTTTGCTTCGGCAAAGAAAGGTGAGGGAGAGAATTTAAATTTATTTGGAGGTATCGTCGATGAACTGTTCCGTTAAACCATTTACTTTGGTCCTACTGCTCATGATGCTGCTTGTCGCCTGTGGAGATTCCGAAAGCGCTTCAACGGAAGAGGAAGCAGCTTCAGGTAACGGTGAAAGCATTACTCTATCTGCGTCTTCAGGGTTGCCTGCCTCTAACCCGGCCAGTCAGGCGATGGATCTGATGGCCGAGAAAATCGCTGAATATACGAACGGTACTGTCGAGGTCGATGTATTTTATGATAATCAGCTGGGAGATCCGACAACATTAGTCAGCAATGTCGCTCAAGGAACGGTAGACATCGTCGTGACTGGTAACAGCTATTTTTCCGGCATTGTTCCTGAGCTTCAGGTGTTTGAGCTTCCGTTTTTGTTTGATTCCTATGAAGCAGCCAGGGCCTCCGTTGATGGACCCGTCGGTGAGAAATTGATCGCCATGTTTGAAGGAACGGGCCTTAAACCGATGTATTTCTGGGAGATCGGATTCAGACATTTAGCCAACAGCGTCCGTCCGGTAAAAGAGCCGAGCGACCTTGAAGGAATCGTATTACGCACTTTGCCTGCTCCCGTCCAAGTTAAAACATGGGAACTGCTAGGTGCCCAGCCGACACCGATGGACTTCAGTGAATTATATACAGCATTACAGCAAGGCGTCGTAGACGGAACAGAAAACCCTTTCAGTGACATTACAAGTGCCAATTTATACGAAGTGTTAGACTATATCAGTTTAACGGCTCATGTCTACACACCAATGACGTTAGCGATCAGTGAGCAAACATGGGAAAAATTAGACGAAAGCCAGAGAGAAGGCATGATGAGAGCAGCCGAAGAAGCAAAGGAGTTTCAGCGCCATTTAAATGATGAGGAAGAAGCTGTCAGTATAGAATTACTGAAAGAGAACGGAGTCACCGTTGAAGAAAATCCGAATGTGGAAGCCTTTGCAGAAATTGCTGTCGACGCCTATGATGAATTTATCAAGAGCCACGGCGATGAACTTATTGAAGAGATTCGTTCCGCGCAATAGCCTCATTTCTCTAAGGGCGTAAAAAAAATGTGAGCTGTTTCCGCGTTATGCTGTTTTGAGACAAAACTAGCTTTGGACCTACTGGCAATGGCTTCACACGCCACAAGCCCGTTGTGAGAAACCCACTCACAACGAGGCCACTGAAAAACCTCTTTTTCCGTAACTCGAAGAAGAGTAATGGCTCCGCGCGTTGCGCGCCTTACTACGAAAAAGCTGCTGAAAAAGTACGATTTTCACTTTTTCAGCAGCTTCCTCACAACGGGCTTAAAAAAATCGTGGCGGTTCCACTCATTGCTTAGAGCGGCTGGGAAAAAGGTAAAAAAAACAACCTCCTCAGCAAATTTTTTCCTTCTCATTGCCTAAGTAACTGTTTCAACAGAGAAAGTTATCTTGCAAATTTATTGCTATTTGAGGCTGCGCTAAAAAATAGCAAAATTGCTTAGATAAACAAAACCTCCCCCTACTATGTGTAGATGGGTCGCAATACACCATAAAATTATCCAATTGCAAATCCCTCTCTCTAACCAACACAAAAAGCACCTCCTATTTATAGAGAGTCCCCTTAAAATAGAAGATGCTAATCGATTACTGTTAAGACACTTTATGTTCAATCCGCAGCTTGTCAGCCACCATCGCAATGAATTCGCTGTTTGTCGGTTTGGCTTTTGAATGGCTTACCGTGTAGCCGAATAGGCTGGAAATCGAGTCAATATTTCCACGGCTCCATGCGACTTCGATCGCATGCCGAATAGCCCTTTCCACCCGACTCGCAGTAGTGTTGAATTTCTTCGCAATATCCGGATAAAGAATTTTTGTAATGGAGCCAAGCAATTCAATATTGTTATACACCATCGTAATGGCTTCGCGTAAATACATATACCCTTTAATGTGCGCCGGAACGCCGATTTCATGAATAATGCTCGTAATGCTGGCATCCAAATTAAAGGAACCGCCGCGGTTATCCGTTGATACCTGTGCGTGGACGGAAGGTGAGGAATGCTGATTTTGGATAAAGCTCCGTTTTTGCCCGCTTATGTCACGAATATTCGTAATCAGCACTTCCATATCAAACGGCTTTAATACATAGTAGGAAGCCCCCAGGTCAACAGCCCGCTTTGTGACATCCTCCTGACCAAATGCCGTCAGCATAATAATATTCGGTTTTTTGCTCATTTTCATTTGTCCCATTCTTTCTAAAACGGCCAAACCGTCTAAATGAGGCATAATAATATCCAAAATTAAGACATCAGGCTCTTTCTCCTCAATTAAGCTCAGGCATTCCTGCCCGTTAAATGCTGTTCCAATGACTTGCATGTCATTTTGAGCCGAAATGTATTCATTCAATAAATTTACTAACTCCCGATTATCGTCCGCTATACAAACATTTACTTTTTGCACAAAAAAGTCCTCCTTGTTTCCCTATGATATGGCATAGTGTACGAATTCGACAGTGGCATGTAATTTCCTTCTAATTATTTGAATTTATTTGTTTTTTTCACATTTCCTAATGAATTCTACGTTTTACTTCGATTTTCGACTTCATTCGATATTTGACAATCGTTACTGAAGCGTTTTTGTCGAATTTTCTTTATTATAACATAAAAAGCTGCCTGAAAAAGCCAAAGCGATTAACTCGCTTTGGCTTTTTCAGTAGATAATTCCGTGATCCCGGCTTCTTCCAGCATCCAGCTAATATGACAACCGTAACCTGAGGTTGGATCATTGACAAATACGTGGGTAACAGCACCAATTATTTTTCCATCCTGAATAATTGGACTTCCACTCATTCCCTGGACAATTCCGCCTGTTTCTTCCAACAGTTTAGGATCAGTGACCTTAATAACCATTCCTTTTGTAGCCGGCTGCTTCTGAGGTACTGAGCTGACAATTTCAATATCAAATTCTTCCACATCTTCTCCATTGACGACTGTCAAAATCTTAGCCGGTCCCTCTTTCACATGCGTTGATAAGGCTACAGGCATTTTTTCATCATGATGATGATTTTTTAAGTTCGTTTTTTTCAATGTCCCAAAAATACCGAAAGAGCTGTTTTTCTCAATATTGCCTAAAATATCACGCTGCCCGGTGAAACTGGCCAGCTTCTCTCCCGGATCCCCATTGCTGCCCTTTTCAATGGATGTCACTGAGGAACGGATGATGTGTCCATCATGAACAATGATTGGCTGATGAGTATCTACATCAGAAATGACGTGACCGAGCGCCCCGTATTTTTGTGATTCAGGTTCATAAAATGTCAAGGTTCCGACTCCGGCGGCTGAATCCCGAATATAGAGACCCATCCGGTAAAAATGCTCTCCGTCCGCCTTAACCGGCTTTAATTCTTTGTGAATCGTTTGCTTATCTCTTTTTATTTCGAGCTTTACATGACGACCAGCTTCCCCGGCGGCCTGAACATATTCCCCAACCTCGCTCATTCGCTGGATTGGATGATCGTCAATTTTTGTGATCATATCGCCGACTTCGATGCCCGCCTCTTCTCCAGGTGAACGCTCGTCCTGTCCGGTTTGGATCAGGTGATGACCAACAATGAGGACACCTTCCGTATTCAGCTTTACCCCGATTGACTGCCCTCCTGGAATGACTTCTATTTTTGGCAAAACCGAGACATCGATATTTTTAACTGGAAATCCTGCTACTTCTAAGGATATCTGCTTGTCGAATCCGGCGTTGTTGCCATCCGGATTCACATTCGTTTCCGCCATAGTAGCTGCAGTGACAGCTTCAAATGACTCGACAGCGTCTGTAATCGGGCTGTCATCCCCTTCAAACACAACCATGCTGGTTGGAATGCTGATCCACTCACGTACTCCGGCGGAGAAGCCCAAGCCTACGACAACCGTTAGAAGGATTACACCTATTGTCTTTCTTACCACTTCACCTTTCACTCACTTCACTCTCCTAGCTCCTTGCCCACACCTCCATAATTGGCTGTAATACTAATGTTGCCTTGCAGCGTTACATTTATAACTGCGGCGACAGAAAAAAGCTAACCACTATTGGCTAGCTTTTCAAACTTGCTTATGCTGACCCGCTAATTCCAGCAGCTCTCTGGCATGCTCTCTCGTCAGCTCCGTCACTTCCACGCCGGAAATCATTCTGGCGATTTCTTCAACCTGCTCGTCTTTCGTTAATGGCGTCACAGACGTCACGACTCTTTGGTTTGTTTCATGCTTTTCAATGAACAAATGCGTATCAGCCATTGCAGCGACCTGCGGCAGATGCGTAATGCAAAGGACTTGCGAGCCGCTTGAAATGCCGTGAATTTTTTCGGCAATCGCCTGGGCGACACGACCGCTTACGCCTGTATCGACCTCATCAAAAATAACCGACGTAATGCCCTGCTGGTCGGAGAAAATCGATTTCAACGCAAGCATAATTCTGGAAATTTCGCCGCCGGAAGCAATTTTCGCCAATGGCTTCATTGGCTCTCCCGGGTTCGTCGAAAGATAAAATTCAACCGAATCCGCTCCATCCGGGCCAAAAGCCATTTCCTCGCCCTGAATGACAGCTGTATGTTTACTGCTTTCAAGCTGCTCGATTTGGACGGCAAAGGATGTCTTCTCCATGTAAAGCGAGCGCAATTCATGATGAATGGCCTCCGTTAAGGCAAGGGCCGCTTCCTTTCGAATCGTCCGTAACGCGTTAGCCTCGACATATAAATCATTCCAGATCGTCTGCAGCTGCTCCTGCAGCTTGATCAGGCGGTCATCCTTATGAATAATCGAGTCAAGCTCTTCTTCAATTTTAGCGGCATATTCTAAAATGTCATCAACGGTCGAGCCGTACTTCCGCTTCAGCTGCTGAATCTCATGAAGCCGGCTTTCAATGTATTCAAGCCGGTTAGGATCGAACTCGATTTGTTCTATATAATCCCTCAGCGAAAAGGCCGCCTCCTCAAGCAGGTAATAACTGTTGCTGACGGTTTCCTGAACGTCCTTCAGCTCTTTGTCAATCGTCGCTGCTTCCTCCAGATGGGCAACGGTATTGCTTAGAAAGTCGAGCCCGCTTCCTTCACCGTACAGACTGCGGTAGCTGTTCTCCAATAGGGAGAACAGCCGTTCAAGATGAGACAGCTTATGACGCTCCTCACTCAGTTCCACATCTTCATTCGGCTTAAGCCCGGCTTTTTCAATTTCCTCAAGCTGGTATTTGAATAAGTCGATCTTTTGCGCCATTTCCTGTTCATTTTCGCTTAAGCTGCGCACCTGCTTCTGGAGCTGCATTGCCCGACGGTAAAGCGCCTGGTATTCAAGCTGCGTCTGGCGCAGCTCCTGATAGGCAAAGCCGTCAAGCATCCCGAGATGCTGCTCAGCCTGGAGCAATGATTGATGCTCGTGCTGGCCGTGAATATCGACGAGAGCCTGTCCAATTTCCCGCAGGACGGCGATCGTAACGAGCTTGCCGTTAATCCGGCAAATGCTTTTTCCTTGCGACGTAATATCACGCCGTAAAATAAACATCGAGTCGCGCCCGTCAATCCCGAGCTCTTCCGCCTTTTTCATCACCGGATGAGCGTCCTCGACGATAAACAGCCCCTCGATTTCAGCCCGTTTTTCACCATATCTGACATATTCAGCCGAGCCCCGGCCGCCTAATAAAAGACCAATCGCGTCAATAATAATCGATTTTCCGGCTCCGGTCTCCCCGGTTAGAACAGTTAACCCTTTCTCAAATGGAATTGTCAGCTCTTCGATAATCGCGAAATGTTTGATCGATAATTCGATTAGCATATACCCTCCACCTTTATAGCATCTCTAAAAAACGGTCCGTTATTTTCGGACCTGCTTCCTTCGTGCGGCAAATAATCAAAATCGTATCATCGCCGCATATTGTCCCGATGACGTCCTCCCAATCGAGGTTGTCAATTAAGACTGCAATCGCATTCCCGTTTCCTGGGAGCGTTTTGATCACGACAAGATTTTCTGCACAGTCAATGCTGACAAAGCTGTCCATTAACGCCCGCTTTAATTTTTGCAATGGATTAAAGCGCTGGTCGGCCGGCAGACTGTATTTGTAACGGCCGTCGAGCATTGGCACTTTCACTAAATGAAGCTCTTTAATATCCCGTGAAACAGTCGCTTGTGTGACATTATAGCCGGAGCGTCGCAGCTGCTCAACAAGCTCGTCCTGTGTTTCCACTTCATGATTGGAAATAATTTCGCGAATTTTAATATGTCGTTGTCCCTTATTCATAACCTTTCCACCCATTCCTCCCTTATCTTACCTACTATTATCTACATATTCGTTTCCTAATACAACTACGAAAAATAAGAAAACCGCTACGCGTTTTTTTTAGAAGCGGCGTGCGGAGCTGTGACAATCTTTAAAGAGCGGCTGAAAACGGGCTTTTTTCAGCCATTCGCGTAACTTACGAAGCAGCCGCCTCCCTTGAATTAGTGCAAAAATGTTTCTATTTTCTAAAAAGACCCATATGGAGCTGTGTCGATCAAGCCCTAAAAAAAGGCTTTCTTGAAATGATTGCTTCACTTTCAAGAAAGCCTTGTCCTCATGTTAATTCCCGGTGAGCCTGCTCAACCAGCTCGGCAAACGACGTCTTTTCGAGCAGTCGTCCTTCACCATCCCGCTGACGCAAGCGCAAATGCATCAGGAACTCAATGTTTCCCTCGCCTCCTGTAATCGGGGAATAGCTTAGGGCGCACACATCGAAGCCTTCCTGAAGAGCGAACCCGGAGATGTGTTCAAGAACGTCAAGATGGACCTTCTTATCACGAACGATCCCCTTTTTGCCAACCTGCTCCCGCCCCGCTTCAAACTGTGGCTTTACAAGTGCAAGGACATCGCCGCTTTCGACAAGAATCGTCTTTAGCACTGGCAAAATCAGCTTGAGGGAAATAAAGGACACATCAATCGTCGCAAACTGCGGTAAGCCGTTAACAAAATCAGCAGGTTTGACATAACGGAAATTCGTCCGTTCCATGACGACGACCCGCTCATCCTGCCTCAATTTCCAGGCGAGCTGGTTATAGCCGACATCGAGCGCATACACCGTTGCCGCCCCATTTTGCAACGAACAATCGGTAAATCCGCCGGTCGAAGCGCCGATGTCAAGGACGACTTTATCAGCAAGGTCCAAATCAAACTGCTGCAGCGCTTTTTCAAGCTTCAAGCCACCGCGGCTGACATAGGGCAGCGGATTTCCTTTAATCTCCAGCGGGAGATCACGCTCCACCTTCAACCCCGGCTTGTCTATTCTCTCTGTTCCTGTAAAAACGAGTCCAGCCATAATCGAGCGCTTCGCCTTTTCGCGTGTCTCTGCCAGCCCCCGTTCCACAAGCAGTACATCAATTCGTTCTTTCTTCGCCATCGCCCTTACGCCCTCTGTCTTTTTTGCGGAAGCATCGAGCGCATCTGCTCAGTAATCGCCGCTGAGGTTAAGCCGATCTCCTCCAACAGTTGGGAGACGTTGCCGTGCTCGATAAATTGATCCGGGATCCCCATCCGCTTCACTTCCATATGATGATAATTATGATCGTGGAAAAATTCGAGTACGGCGCTGCCGAAACCGCCTTGTAATGCAGCTTCTTCAACCGTCAGCACGGGAATTTGTTCCTTCGCGAGACTATGAAGCAGGTCTTCATCAAGCGGCTTTGCTGAATTGGCGTTGACGAGACGAATCGAATAGCCTTGCGCCCGCAGCTGGGCAATCGCTTCCTCGGCGACCGGCAGCATCGTACCAAATGTCAAAATGCAGGCATCCGTTCCTTCCTCAAGCTGCTCCCATTTGCCAATCGGCAGCCGTTGCAGCTCTTCATCCATCTTAACGCCATAGCCGTTCCCGCGCGGGTAGCGGACGGCGATCGGGCCATCGTCATATTGCGTTGCGGTGAAAATCATATGCTGAAGCTCGTTTTCATCCTTCGGCATTAAAATTTTCATATTTGGCAAATGACGGAGATAAGCGATATCAAAGACACCCTGATGCGTCTCTCCATCAGCTCCGACCAAACCAGCGCGGTCAATCGCAAAGACGACGTTCAAATTTTGCCGGCATACATCGTGGACAAGCTGGTCATAGCCGCGCTGCAGAAATGTCGAATAAACAGCAAAGACAGGCTTCATCCCTTGCGTTGCCAATCCACCGGCCATCGTCGTCGCATGCTGTTCGGCAATCCCGACATCAAACATCCGCTCCGGGAACTCCTTCGCAAAAACGTCCAGCTTTGTCCCGCCAGGCATCGCTGCTGTTAGGGCGACAATCCGCTTGTCCTCGCGGGCAATTTTCTTGAGCGTTTCAGCAAAAACACCACTGTAGCTCGGCGGCCCAGGCTTTTTCACAACTTCCCCTGATTCAATTTTGTACGGCCCGAGACCATGCCATGTCCCTTTCGCATCATTCTCCGCCGGTTCGTAGCCTTTTCCTTTTTTCGTCAGAACATGGACGAGTACTGGTCCCTTCGTCTTCTTCGCAAAGGTCAGGTTCTCCGCCAGGTCGTCAAGATCATGTCCATCAACCGGTCCTAAATAAGTAAAGCCAAGTTCTTCAAAGAAAATACCGGAAACGAGCAAGTATTTCAGGCTGTCCTTCACGCGTTCAGCCGTCGAAGCAATCTTACCGCCAAAAGCCGGGATTTTCTTGATTAATTGCTCAAGCTCTTCTTTCGCCTTTTTATATTTTCCGGCCGTGCGCAGCCGTCCGAGAACGTTATGCAACGCTCCGACATTCGGCGCAATCGACATTTCATTATCATTCAAGACAACAATTAAATTCGTCTGTTCATGGCCGATATGGTTGAGCGCCTCTAATGCCATTCCGCCGGTCAGCGCGCCATCGCCGATAATCGCGACAACATGGTCGTCCGTTCCTTTTAAATCACGCGCTGTCGCCATCCCCATTGCCGCGGAAAGCGATGTTGAGCTGTGCCCCGTTTCCCACACATCATGCTCGCTTTCGTTGCGCTTTGGAAAGCCGCACAATCCTTTATATTGGCGAAGCTTGTCAAACTGGTCAGCCCGTCCTGTTAAGATTTTGTGAACATAAGCCTGATGTCCGACATCCCAAATGAATTTATCCTTTGGACTGTCAAACAGCTGATGTAGAATCAAGGTTAGTTCCACGACTCCTAAATTAGGACCGAGATGACCGCCAGTGACGGAGAGCTTTTCAATAAGGAAATGGCGTATTTCCTCACCGAGCTCCTCCAATTGCTTCTTCGAATAGTTCTTCAGCTCGCTTGGGTCTTTCCAATCCTCTAGCTTCACGTGAGAACCCTCACTTTCGTGTCAATTTGTCTTTTTTCTTCCCTTTTCCATTTGTTGCAAACACTTTTATTTTCAAGTTTACCTCTAAAATGTACAATAATCTACCGACTTGATAAATGATCGAAGTCGAATAGTGGATCGCTAACGTTTTTCCAAGCGCTTTTCCTCCGACTGTCAAAGCGGCAACGACGCTTGTAAACAAAATCGATATCGCAAACTGCTGAACCGACGTCTCCCCGTAGCCGAGCTGCAAAGAGAGCTGGAGCACGACATAAGCGGAAGCGGTTCCACTTACAATCCCTGAAATATCGCCGATGACGTCGTTACAGAAATTCGCAAACCGGTCTGCATTTCTCGTAATGAGCACAGCATGCTTTGCGCCATGGAGCCGCTCAGAGGCCATCGCATGAAAGGGCTTCTCATCAGCCGCCGTCGCTGCGACTCCTATTGTATCAAAAAACACCCCGATAAAGACAATCAAAAGGACAATAAGCATCCCGAGCGCCCATGTAACGCCGCTTAATATAAACGTTGAAATAACTGAAAAAATAGCCGCTAGCACCAGAGTGATAACGGCAATTCCCAAGCTCCACTGTATTGATTTCTGAAGAGGTTTCATAAGCGCTTCTCTATCACCTTTTTTTATAAAGTCCCCGTACCTATGTAATGGAGTGGTCATTTAAAGAGTAAACTCTGTAGCTTAGGTCCAGTAGGATTTCCCAATTCAGCACCGCTGCGTCGCCGCAACGGCGGTTTCCCTTTATGCTGAATTTGACGCTGTCGCCAGACGCCAGACTGGATTACCACTTAGTCTACACTGTAATCCTCTTTAAATGTCAATCGAACAGTCTAGGAGATTTCCTCAGCGGTCCCGTGCCGTTCTTTTATCCTCTTTTGCAGAGTAGATTTCATATGGGTAAAATTTAGAAGCAGTTGGCCGACTGCCGCTAAATCCTCTATCCATAATCCCCTCTTCCTCCACTCAAGGCAGGCTACGCTGCAGACAAGCTCCCTAGCTTGCCGTTGCAGGTTCATACCCTTTACCCTGGTAAAATACACGCGTATCCACCGGGTAAAAGGCCTCCACGGTAACAGGGTCATCGCCCACATGCCTTTGCGGATCGCCCTCCTACCTTATCTCCCAGCTTCGACCCAAGGCTGGGCGCCTCAAGCCGAAACAAGGAGCTTCATCGATGTGCCCTTTGGCGGATTTTTAGCCCCGCCTTCAAGAACGGAGAACCGACTAGAATACTGCACCACTCTCGTTTACTATTCATTATAACATGTGTAGGGGTGTTGCTCAATGGAAAAGCCAGGCACTAGTGATCCCGGTCTGCCACATAATCGGTAAAAGCGTCCAAAAGCATGTGATCCATCTTTACTTTATATAAATATTCCTTTGCTTTTCTCTTATGCGCTTCAATTTCCCGTTTTGCCCCGTCCATCCCCAGCAAACTCGGATAGGTGCTCTTATTATTGTCGTGATCGCTTCCAACAGGCTTGCCGATCATCGCGGCGTCGCCTTCGACATCAAGAATGTCATCCTTGATTTGAAACAATAAGCCGAGTTCTTTCGCAAACAGGCGGAGACATTCCGTATCCTCCCGGTCTGCTCCGGCAATAATCGCTCCGGAAACAATCGCACTCGTAAGCAGGTCACCCGTTTTATGATGGTGAATATAGGTGAGCTCCTCGAGCGTTAATTGCCGGTTTTCCCCTTCGATGTCGGCAACCTGTCCACCGACCATTCCTTCAGGGCCGGAAGCTTTAGCGATTTCGGCGACGATCCGCAACTTCTGTTCAGGCGTCAGCTCTCCTTTTTCAGAGCCGGCGACAAGCTCAAAGCTGAACGTCAGCAGGGCATCGCCAGCTAAAATCGCGACAGCGTCGCCGTAAATTTTGTGATTCGTCGGCTTTCCCCTTCTCATATCATCATCATCCATCGCCGGAAGATCATCATGAATCAAGGAATAGGTATGGATCATTTCAATCGCACAGGCGACATCAAGGCCCGCTTCAGTCGGTTTGCCGAAGCTGTGCAGCGTCGCCAACAACAGCGCCGGACGAATCCGTTTTCCGCCGGCATGCAAGGAGTAGAGCATCGACTCCTTTAACGTTTCCGGCGCCTGAAGCCGTTCAAGGTAGGTTGGCAGCTTTTGTTCAATGACTTCTCTTTGCTTCTGCAAAAATTCATGTAGCTGTTTGTCCACGTTTTACTCTTCCTCCCGGAAAGTTAGTTCTTCAATCTCTCCATCCGGGTGAAGAATCTGATCCATCTGCTTTTCAACTTTCATCAGCTTCTCATGGCATTGCTTCGAGAGTGCCATCCCTACCTGAAACATCGAGATCGCTTCTTCCAGTGGAACATCCCCTTCTTCGAGCTTCTCGACAACCTCTTCCAGCTCACTCAGCGCCTCTTCAAAGCTGCGTTCTTTTTCCTCTGTCATTTCTTCTCCCCCCTGGCAATGAATTGTTTATCCTCGACGCGGCAGGTCACTTCCCCGTCCTGAAATTGAATTTGGACCGGTTGATCAAGCTCGACCTGCGCGACTGATTTAAGCAATCTGTTTTGTTCATCGTACACAAGACTGTAGCCCCGATCCATTAAGCGCAATGGACTGAGCAGCTGTAATTCGCCGATCTTCTGCTGGAAAGCCTGCTGACTGTTTGTAAGCCGGGCCTGCATGCTTTTGATCAGAGCCTGCTCAAGCCGCTGCGTCCGTTCCTTCGCCTGATTCAGCTGTTGTTCAGGATGAAGCCGCTTTAAGCGTCCCCTCGTTGCATTCAGCCGGTTAACCGGTTCGGTGACTCGGTATTTCATCGCCCGCTTCAGCCGTTCGATCAGGCCGTCCAGCTCCTGTTCCTTCTGTCTCACTAACTGGCCTGGATAACGGAAAGCATAGGAGCGCTGAAGCCGGTTCAGCTTGTTCGCTTCCCGGTCAAGGCGTTCCTTCATTCCGCGGATAAGCTGCCGTTCCAACGAGCGGATCGTTCTTGTCAGCTCCTGTTGATCCGGCACCGCCAGCTCAGCGGCGGCAGTCGGGGTCGGGGCGCGCAAATCAGCGACAAAATCGCTGATCGTATAGTCCGTTTCGTGTCCGACAGCCGAGATGACAGGCACGGTTGCTTGGGCAATCGCCCTTGCCACCCGTTCATCATTGAATGCCCAAAGCTCCTCAATCGAGCCGCCACCACGGCCGACAATGATCACATCGAAGCAATCGGCGGTTGTCGCCTGTTCAAGCGCCGCGACGATTGATCCCGGTGCCTGCTCTCCTTGGACGAGGACAGGAAATAACGTCAGCTGGGCCAACTGATAGCGGCGCTTCAGCGTCGTATAAATATCCTGGATCGCCGCCCCTGTTGGCGAGGTAATTATCGCGATTCGCTTAGGATGGACGGGAATCGCCCGTTTCCGTTCAGCGTCAAACAGCCCTTCAGCCTGCAGCTTTTCTTTCAGCTCTTCATAAGCGAGATAGAGGCTGCCGATTCCATCTGGCTGCATTTCTTTTGCATAAAACTGATACTGGCCATAGGGCTCGTACACATTGATTTCTCCGCGCAGAAGGACCTTCATGCCGTTCTCAGGCCTGAAGGCTAAGTAACGATTATGTCCGGCAAACATCACTGCCTGCATTCTGGATTGATCGTCTTTGATCGTGAAGTACAGATGACCACGGCTATGCCATTTTACATTTGACAGCTCTCCACGAAGCCAAATGTCCTGAAGAAGAATATCCTCTTCAATCAAAGCCTTTATGTATCTCGTCGCTTCTGAGATCGTATAGATGTCTTGCGCTTTCATCCAACCACCTATACGCGCTTCCTGGCGGATTGAACGGTATTTTCAAGCAGCATCGTAATCGTCATCGGACCAACTCCGCCTGGTACCGGAGTAAGATGCGAAGCGACTTCTTTGACTCCTTCAAAATCAACATCTCCGCAAAGCTTGCCGTCAACACGGTTAATGCCGACATCGACGACGACAGCACCCGGCTTTACATCCGCGGCTTCAATGAAGTTCGGACGTCCGATCGCGACGATCAGAATATCGGCCTGCTTTGTCATCTCTCTTAAATTTTTTGTGCGGGAGTGACAATATGTAACGGTCGCATTTTCATTAAGCAGTAGCTGGCCAACCGGCTTTCCGACGATATTGCTTCGGCCAACGATGACAGCGTGCTTTCCGGCAATCTCGATTTTCGCTTCCTTTAACATTTCAACAACACCGTATGGCGTGCAAGGTAAAAAGGTTTCTTCCCCGGTCATCATTTTCCCGATATTGATCGGATGAAAACCATCGACATCTTTGTCCGGATGAATCCGTTCGATCACCGCCTGCTCGGAAATATGCTTCGGAATCGGGAGCTGGACGAGGATTCCATCAATTTTCGGATCTTCATTCAGGCGGTCAATTTCAGCAAGCAGCTCTTCTTCTGAAATCGTATCATCCTTCTTGATCAATACGGAATAAATGCCGGCCTGTTCACAGGCCTTTTGCTTCGAACGAACATACGTCGTTGATGCCGGGTCTTCCCCGACAAGAATAACAGCCAGTCCAGGCTGGCGATGATGCTCTGTCAATGCTTCGACATCACTTTTCAATTGCTCTCTCTTTTTCTGGGCAAGTTCTTTTCCGTTCAACAACTTTGCGGTCATGCTCTCCACTCCTTCACTTTTGCACATCTTCCTGAATTGTTTCCATTGCTTTTGAAAGGACTCCGTTAATAAAACGTCCCGACTCTTCCCCGCCAAATGCCTTGGCCAGTTCAATCCCTTCATTAAACGTAACGCTTAGAGGAACATCATGAATGTATTTCATCTCATAAAAAGACATCCGTACAATGGCTCTGTCAACCAATCCCATTCTCTCGAGACTCCAGCCTTGAAGACTTGAAGAAATAACAGGATCAATTACTTGCAGATGCTCAAGCGTCCCACGAATGAGCTCGATCATAAAAGGGCTTGGCTCTTCTCCCTCTTCAAGCACGCTTTCAATCGCTTCCTCCACAGAGCTTTCTGCTAAATCAATTTGATAGAGCGCTTGAGCAGCTCTTAGTCTTGCTAGTCTTCGGTTCATTGTCAAACTCCTTTAAGCATGCGTTTTTGCACAGTTATTATGTTGATAATAGCATAACATGTTTCGTGAAAACAGAACAATTTAGTTTTCAAATGTGACAAAGCGTAGGCTCGGGCAAAACGGTTCAACGCTTCATTTTCGATCTTTTACAAGACTTTGGCGATTTCTTCTAATGGTATAGTTTACCCAGAAAAAAGAGGATATTTCCAAAGGGAAGCAAATTTCTCTTTGGAAACATCCTCAAACCGGATTACTTATTATTCATCGGCTTCTGCTTCAGTAGATTCAAACTGAACGCCGACGACATGGACGTTCACAGCCTGAAGCTCGATTGCGGTCATCGTTTGCAGCGCCTGCTTAATGTTCGATTGAATAAATTTCGCCACCTCAGGGACGGCCACGCCGTATGTGATCACGACCGATACATCGACGGTAATGCCATCCTCGCCAAGCTCGACCTTGACGCCTTTGCCGTGATTTTTGCGGCCAAGCTTTTCAGCGACATCCGTCGCAAAGTTGCCGCGCATCGTGGCGACGCCTTCGACTTCCGAAGCGGCAATGCCGGCAATAACTTCGATGACTTCCGGTGAAATTTCAACTTTTCCCAGCTCTGATTTTTGCTCTTCAAGCTCTAAAATATGATTCTCGTTCATCATTATTCCTCCATTTTTGCACTGTTGGATTTTAGTTGGACGGACATCACATCATGCTGTTCAAGAAATTTCGTATTGAAATCACCTGAGAGAAACGTATCATGATGCAGAAGACGAAGATGGAAAGGAATCGTCGTTTCTACCCCTTCGATTTCAAATTCTTCAAGCGCTCTTCTCATTTTCGCCACGGCCTCTTCACGCGTCGCCCCATGCGTAATCACTTTGGCTACCATCGAATCGTAGAATGGCGAGATGACGTAGCCGGGATAAACAGCTGAATCAACGCGAACTCCGTAGCCTCCCGGCGCTAAATAATTCGTGATCTTACCTGGGGACGGCATGAAATTTTTCCGCGGGTTCTCCGCGTTAATCCGGCATTCCATCGCCCAGCCCTGGAAGGTAACCTCCTCCTGCCTCAAAGAAAGCACCTCTCCACTTGCGACGCGAAGCTGCTCTTTAATTAAATCGATCCCCGTCACCATTTCTGTTACAGGATGCTCAACTTGAATCCGTGTATTCATTTCCATAAAATAGAAGTTTCCATTTGTATGGTCGTAAATGAATTCCACTGTCCCTGCTCCTGAATAGTTGACGGCCTTCGCTGCGTTTACCGCTGCCAGACCCATTTCCGCCCGCTTTTCCGGTGTCAGGGCCGGAGAAGGCGTTTCCTCGACCAGCTTCTGCAGCCGGCGCTGAATGCTGCAATCACGCTCGCCAAGATGAATGACGTTTCCGTGATTGTCTGCCAGCACCTGAATTTCAACGTGGCGGAAGTCCTCGATGAATTTTTCCAGGTAAACGCCGGGATTCCCAAAAGCGGTAGCCGCTTCCTGCTGAGTGACATTCATTCCTTTTTTCAGTTCCTCTTCGTTGCGCGCCACGCGAATTCCTTTTCCACCGCCGCCGGCTGTCGCTTTAATAATGACCGGATAGCCGATCTCCTCCGCTATTTTCACAGCCTCTTCCGTATTGGCGACAATTCCGTCAGATCCCGGGACAATCGGCACGCCGGCTTTCTCCATCGTTTTCCGGGCAACATCCTTCGTTCCCATTTGATTAATCGCAAAAGGGCTCGGCCCGACAAACGTAATATTGCAGGCGCCGCAAATTTCAGCGAAATCAGCGTTCTCAGCTAAAAAGCCATAGCCCGGGTGAATCGCGTCAACCTCTGTCAATGTGGCGACGCTCATAATATTTGTGATATTAAGATAGCTCTTATTGGATGCTGTCGGTCCGATGCAATAAGCTTCGTCAGCCAGGCGGACGTGAAGCGAATCCTTATCTGCTTCTGAGTAGATCGCGACTGTTTCGATGTTAAGCTCCCGGCAGGCGCGGATAATCCGGACAGCAATTTCTCCTCGATTTGCAACTAATACCTTTTTTATCATCATATCTCTCCTAATTAGCTAAGCTCCACAACAAACAGGGGTTGTCCATACTCAACAAGCTCCCCATTCTCAGCAAGAATATCGACGATTTTTCCGTTTACTTCTGCTTCGATTTCATTCATCAGCTTCATCGCTTCGACGATGCAGACAACGCTTTCTTCTTTGACTTGGTCTCCTTTAGCGACATACGGATCGGCATCAGGCGAAGGTGCTGCATAAAATGTTCCAACCATTGGTGATGTAATCGTGTGAAGCTTGTCATCATTGGCCTTGCTTTCTGAACCCGCTTCTTTTTCTGCAGCAGGTGCTTCGGACACTGCGTTTTCCACCTGTTTCAGCGGCGGCTGGCTTACCGCGGCAGGAGCAGGTGAAGCTGGTGCTTGTACTTGTACAGGTATTGCCTGCTGCTTTTTCAAAACGAGCTTTGTTCCATCCTGCTCAAACTTCAGCTCATCTACATCCGATTGATCAAGCGCTCTGATTAACTCTTTTATTTCTTGCACTTTCAACATATATGTACACTCCTAATCTTATTTTTTCATATTATATCATACAATTCGGCTGACCCTATTTATCTTCGTCAGGAAATTTCATATCCCTTTTTTCGATTGACATTCGTCAAACAAAAAAACATGACAGAAAGAAGGAGGTGCGTTAAAAGGTCGTCTCTCCTTTTTAACACACCTCTTTATGACAGCGGGCGGAGTCGCCTCTGCTTCTGGCGGCCTCCCTCTTCCCCTTTTTGATTATTCTTCGCTGTCGACAGTGATTTCCTTCTCTTCCTCTGCTTTTACGAGCGCGTCCTTTTTGTATTGACGAAACACGGGAAACTCAGATAAGTTATCCGGAATCTTCCCATCCTCCAACAAAATGATTTTGACGATATTCTTATTGCGGGCCATATGGTATTTATCACCATATTCATTTTCCTGCGTGTAACGCTTTAAATTCTCATAATCCTCTTCTTGGATGGAAACCTTGTAGGTGTCTTGATCCCCGGCTTCAAATTCCTGTTCAAATCCAATTTCAAATTCGACGATTTGAATATTATCATTTTTCATATTGCGTGTTTGCTCAAGTACTGCCTTCGCACCTTCCGTTAAATCCGTCCATTCCATGGCAATCTCTCCTCACGAGTAAGTTACGTTGCGTATTATATCATAGACAAATAAGGAGATGCACCTTCTGACGAAAGATCCGGCTAAAAGAAGGGTCGAAATGAGCAAGGCGGCTTCGCGGCGGAGACCCGCTCCACAGCAAAACCGCTTTTTTTTTTCAATCGGGCTTTATTATTGAGCTGCCGCCTGGTGCGTTACCGCGACATCCATCCCTACGCCAAGCTGATCAAAGGTCATATGATAAATTTCATTCGCTTCAGCCCGTGATAATTCATCCGTCTGGACGATCACGCGGACTCTGTCTTCCTCTGTCATAACGAGGACATCCTCATAGCCTTTCGCTTTGATCAGCGTCTCTAATGTCGCTTCGTTTTGCGCCAGTCGCTGGAGCTCCATCCGCTTAT
This sequence comes from Halalkalibacter oceani, assembly GCF_040544555.1. Lineage (NCBI taxonomy): Bacteria > Bacillati > Bacillota > Bacilli > Caryophanales > Bacillaceae > Halalkalibacter > Halalkalibacter oceani. Next base: position 10,509 of record NZ_JBEPKD010000022.1, on the reverse strand, counting down.
CATGGGCTTCACTCTTCATCAGAGCCGAAGCATCAGCGGAAGCGACGATTTGCGTCAGCTCCTCAGCCATCCGGTCTCTTGATGCCTGAAGATCCATGCGAATGGTCGAGAACGTGTCATTGCCGGCCGCATTTGAGAGTGTCTCACTTGCTGCTTCTTCTTCACTTCCCGCTGCCTCTCCTTCTTCACTTTCCCCTTCCATTGCTTCTGCTAGCTCTTCTTCCATATCGACGACAGATCCCTGATCATCATGCGGCATCTGCTCCAGTGTCATCTCGCCATTTTCTTCATCCCCCACATACGCGACCTCATCACCCGGAATTTGATCAGGAGACGTGACGTAATAGACAGAAAGCACGACAATTAAGCTCAACATTGTTAACAACCAAACCGTTTGTTTCTTCAAGACCATTATGAATCCTCCCTTGTTTTTTTCGGCATGACCGATACTCGATGAGACGGAACGTCCAGCACCCGACTAACGGCTTCTACGACCCAGCTTTTAATCTGAGCATTTTCAACGCCTTTGGCGACGATCAGCACTCCCCGGACTTCCGGTTTTTCTTTTTGAATGAGAAGCGGCTCCTCTTTATCGCCATTTCGGATAATCACAACCTGCTCCTCCCTGCTGTGATCCTCCACCTGTCGTGTTCCCCCTTCACGATCCGTTTCATCGGTGTTTTGAACCTTTGTATTCGTATCCTTTTCGTAAACATAACGTTCCGTCTCGGCCAAGTTGATCATGACGGAAACATCCGATAAGCCAACCACTTGCTCAAGCGCCTCCTTCAGCTGATTTTCATATTGAATCTCATAATCTTCCATTGAATTCGGCTCAGCTGAGGATCTTGATCCAAAGACTGCTTCATCCTCCTGATCTTCCTGATAGACGGGCAAGGATGGTTCTTCTTCATCTGTAGTGTTTGTCAGAAGGTTGCCTGTGATCATCAGCGCGACTCCAATGCAGCCTACAAGCAGCACATAGTGGAGAGGCCATTTCCGGCCTTTGCCGTTATCCGTCTTTTTGAATAACGCCGTCAGCCATTGGCGATCCTTCTGTTCATCCTGATTCATTCGGCTCGTTTCCCCCCTTCCCACGCGATTGAAATCATTTCTTCAGGGATGTCCCAATATTCGGAGAGCAGCGGCACGATGTTACTAAGCTCGTCGGTGCGGGGCGAAGCTTGACTTTCCACTGACAGAGATGTGTCAATCCGAACAACTTCCACAGCATCAACCGCGTCGGACGGCTCAAGCTCATCCTCCCGCTCGCGCTCCTGCACCTCGACATGGACCGCTTTGACCTGCTGTTCTGTGAAAGGCTCCTCTGCACCGGCATCCTCCGCCAGTTCCACCTCGACCTGCGCAATATTCAAGTGATGCTCCTCTTCCAGCATGTCTTCCACCTGACTCTCTAATTGGACAGCCACCTGTTCAGAAATATATGCACGCTGTCCGAGCTCTATTTCTCTTTTTTGCAAATTTATCGAATTCGTGACGTTCTGCTCGGCACGATTTGTCTCCTCGGTTGTTAAAGCAAAGAGCCAGCTGTCGACATCGTCCTGAAAAATCGAGAGAAGCGGCTGGAGCATGACGACAAGAAGCATAAGGCCGACGACCATTTTGACATAGCGCTGCATCGCTGAATTCGGGATCATCAGCTCCAGTACGGTCGCAAACAAAATGAGCAAAATAATCGTCGTTAGCCATTCCGTGATATATTCCATCCCCTTATCCTCCTCACCTGATCATTAACGAGACATTTCCCGCAGCAATCATAATCGTCACCGCCAGAAAGAACATCAGACAAACGACGGCCATTGCGCCAAAGACAAACATCATTGATTTGCCGATGATGCTTAAACAATCGATAATCGGCCCCCCGCCAAGCGGCTGCAGCACGGCTGAGGAAATCGAAAAAATCAGCGCCAGTGAGAGGACCTTCATCGCCGGGAACGCGCAAAGCAATAAAAGAATCGCAAGCCCGGCGACGCCGATTGTATTTTTTAACAGCAGCGAGGCGCTCAGTACCGTATCGGCGGCATCGGTAAACATCCGGCCAACGACAGGCACCAGATTTCCGGCGAGAAACTTAGCCGTACGGACCGTGATGCCATCCGTGACCGCCGTCGATGCTCCCTGGACCGAGATAACCCCTAGGAAAATCGTCAGAAAAACACCGAGAATGCCGACCGCCAAATTGCGGAGAAAAGTCGCCAGCTTCGTCACCTTGTAATGATCGGTCAACGTGCTGACAATACTCAGAATCGTTGACAGAAACAATAGCGGCAGCACAAGATGCTGAATAAGGAGGCCGCTCGTATTGACGAAAAAAATAATCAGCGGATGAAACAAAGCGGCCGATGTAATCGAGCCGATCGAAGCCATGATCGCCAGCAGCAAAGGGAGGAGCGCGATCATAAAATGAATCATGCTGCTGATCGCGTCAGAGGCATAGCTGATCGCGACATGAAAGCTGTTTAACGCAATAATCATCAGCACGAGATACGTAACCGCATAGGCGACTTTACTGATCGTATGCTGTTCAAAAGCGTTTTGCAGCGATTGGAGAATCATGCAGAACACCGTCAGCAAAATAAGCGAACCGAGCAGCTTGCCGCTGACTAACAGCTCATGCAGCAAAAACTTTACTGCGCCAACGCCCCATTCTTTGGGCGAGAATTGCTTTTCACCGCGGACGAATTCCAGAAATGAACCCTTTTGGCTCTCCGGCAAAAAACCACCATATTCGTTCGAAATTTGCTCCCAATAGCTTCTTACTTCGTCAAGCTGAAGCTGCTCAAGCTGCTGCTCGACAAAGCCATGCTCGTCCATTCTCTCTTCCTCGGCTGCCGCCGGCTGACATACGATAAAGAGCAGGAGCGTAAAGCTCAGTATAAAGATGATTTTCTTCATTTTGATCTCACTTCCATTCCACGTACGAAGGTGGTCATCATGTCCATCGCTTAGAAGCTTCAATTCGGAATCAACGTAAGAACGACTTCGATCACCGCCGTCAAAATCGGAATTGCCATCACAAGAATTAAAATTTTCCCTGCCAGTTCAATCTTCGAGGCGATGGCGGCTTGTCCCGCATCCTTGGCAATTTGCGCCCCGAACTCCGCAATGTAGGCAATTCCGATGATTTTCAAAATCGTTTGCAAGTACATCATATTCATATTCGCCTGCTCGGCAATCCCGGAGAGCATCGCGATAATTTTTGTAATTTCATCAATTAAAAAAAGAAAAATCAAAACGCCGACAAAAACTGTTAGCATGAAAGCAAATATCGGTTTTTGCTCTTTGACAACGAGGGCTAGGAAGGTCGCAATCAGCCCTAACCCGACAATTTGAATGATGTCAATCGCAACCCACTCCTTCACCCTTGGAACAAAAAAACACCCCTGATTTTTTGAAATAAGTCATCAACCATTGTCGCCACCATGTAAAGGACGATGATAAAGCCGATCAATGTCACCCAATGCGCCCAATCTTCTTTTCCCATCTGCTTTAAAACCGTATGGATCATCGCGACAACAATGCCGATTCCGGCAATCTGGAAAATGGTGTTTACATCATACATCACAACCTCTCCTCCTTCGTCCGCCTACAACATCAGTACAACAATCAATAAGCCGCTAAGAAAGCCGAGGCTCTTAATCATCCGTTCATACCGTGTTTGTCTGTCCTTCGCCTCCAGCTCTTCTCTTTCTAAATGAGCGAGGGTCAACTTAATTTGCTTCTGCTGCTGGTCCCGATCATGCTGGCCGAGCGTCGTGCCAAATTGCAGCATGATTTCCCGTTCACTATCCAACAAAGACGTCCTCTGCCATGTCTCGTCCACGCTTTCCTTCCATGCGTCAAACGCCGTTTGCTCGTAGTGGGAAAGCCGCTCCGAGAAGCTCATGAAAAAGAGTGAAAGCGGCTTTGGCAGCTGTTCGGCAATATGCCTGCTCGCCTCGGCCAACGGCGTCAGACCATACATCATTTCAGCCTCCAATGATTGAATCGCCACCCTCAGCTGGCGCAGCTGACGCGGCCGTTCGCTCAGCCGCTTCGCATATTCAAAGCCGATGCTTGTCGTCGCCAACAGAATGAAAATCGCACCGAGCAGCTTCATCGGATGATCACGTCATTTCGCTTCTGCTGATGAATCCGCTTGACGACTCCCGGTTTTGTTCGCCTTGTCAGCTCGATTTGCCGTTCAAATGCGCCTTGGGCGAGCAGTTCCTGAAGCGCCGGCCTCCGCTTCACATCCTCAACGGAAAAGCCGTGTGCTGTTGTCATGACGTTCACCCCGGCATGCAGCGCCTCCTGAACGGCGATGACGTCCTCTTTTCTCCCAATTTCATCAACGACGAGCACATCCGGACTCATCGAACGAATCATCATCATCATTCCCTCAGCCTTCGGACAACCATCAAGCACATCGACCCGGCCTCCTAGCTGAAGCTGGGGAACGCCTTTCATACTGGCGGCGATTTCAGAGCGCTCATCGACGATTCCGACCTTTAATGACGGAATCTGCCGCTCCGGCATCCCTTCGCTGATCAATCGCGCCAAATCGCGCAGCAAAGTGGTTTTTCCGGCCTGCGGCGGACCGATAATCAGCGTGTTAAGCCACCTGCCCTGATAAAGCTCGGACACCAGCCGATCCGCTGCGCCAATCGTTTCGCGGGCAATCCGGATATTGAACGAGCTAATATCGCGCAATGTTTTGACTTGTCCTTTATCAAGAACGACCTTTCCGGCAAGACCGACGCGATGGCCCCCTTTTATCGTAATGAAGCCTCTGCGCAACTCTTCTTCAAAGGCATAAATCGAATATTGACTAAGCTGGCTTAACAAAAAAGCGGCATCATCACCTTTTACTTGATAAACACCGGCAGAACTGGACGGATAATAGGGCTTGCCGGCAATCATCACCTCCAGCGGCCTTGAGACACGGACCCGGATCTCTTCGATTTTATTCTGCAAAGCAGGTTCGATGTTTTTCAGCATTTGGCGTATCGTTTCCGGCAAGATGCGCAGCACATCCTCAAGCATAGCCCTCTCTCCTTTTCGTCACTTTCTGATCCCGATTAAAATAAGCAGGACACCAGCTCCAATAAAAGCAAATTTTGAAAACGATAAACGATCCGACATCCCGATCAGTCCAACTGCAATCGAAGTAATAAAAATAGTCGGACCAATTATGACAAGCATCGCATTTAAGCCAATCGCTTTTTCAACACTATTAAAACGAAGCATCAAACCGGCCGCGGTCAGTTCTATTAAGCCTGAAAGAACGCGTAACCCGACCATGACCAACAGCGTCATTTCCACCGCGTGAAACCATGTCTTCATACCTTCACCTCGACATTCTTTCTTTGTACAACCTATGAGTGGGCGGCCCCGGTTTAGAACTATAAAAAAAGCTTGAGAAAAAAGGTCGTTTTCCACCTTTTTCTCAAGCTTAAAGCAAGCCGCCGTCCGATTCTTCTCTGCGCTTACCTCTTGATAGACACAGCCCTGAAGCGCTAGAACAGCCCCGCCCCCTATTTTCCTGCTTTTGTCGCGCAAACAAAGAAATCTCCATCAAGCACATGACCTGATGGAGATTTCTGTATTATCATGTTATGCCCGTGATACGTAAGCGCCGCTGCGCGTATCAATAATAAGGACGTCCCCTTGATTGATAAAGAAAGGCACCTGAACCGTTAATCCGGTTTCCAGCGTAGCCGGCTTCGTGCCGCCAGACGCTGTATCCCCTTTAATACCCGGCTCCGTTTCCGTCACTTCAAGCTGTACCGTGTTAGGGACTTCGACACCAAGGGTCTCCCCTTGATACGTAATGATTTGCACTTCCATGTTTTCTTTTAAAAATTTCAGCTCCCGCTCAATTTGCGCACTCGGCAGTTCAATTTGCTCGTAGGATTCGTTATCCATGAACGTGTGCATATCACCGCTGGCATATAAATATTGCATACGGCGATTTTCAATATGGGCTTTTGACACTTTCTCGCCCGCGCGGAATGTTTTTTCCTGAATCGCTCCCGTTCTCAGGTTGCGCAGCTTTGAACGAACAAAGGCGGCCCCTTTACCCGGTTTTACATGTTGGAATTCGATAACCTGCCAAATTCCACCATCCACTTCAATCGTTAAACCTGTTTTAAAATCGTTTACTGAAATCATATTCGTTTCCTCCATCTTCCATCTGCATCATCAGATGTTCACTCACAACCATTACTATACCACAGCTTTGAAAAAGTTTCCTTTACTATTTCACCCTGCTTTTTCAAGTGATCATCCACCAATGACAAGCAATTCCTTTGGCGAGTGGGTAAAGGTCGAGTTGCCATCCTCCGTAATGAGAATATCATCCTCAATTCTCGTCCCGCCGACACCGGCAATATAAATACCCGGTTCCACGGTGACGATCATCCCCGGTTCAAGCACGGTTTCAGAACGCATCGATAACGTCGGTCCTTCATGGATTTCCAAGCCTAACCCATGGCCTGTCGAGTGACCGAAATACTCCCCGTAGCCTTTCTCCGTAATATAGTCGCGCGTCAACGCATCGGCCTCCTTGCCGGTCATCCCTGCTTTGATTCCCGCCATTCCACGGAGCTGAGCCTCGAGCACAGTATGGTAAATCGTATGAAGCTCCTCGCTGATTTGTCCGACCGCAACGGTGCGGGTAATATCAGAGCAGTAGCCTTTATAATAGGCGCCGAAATCAAGCGTGACAAGTTCTCCCGTTTGAATGACCTTCTCACTGGCGACGCCGTGCGGAAGAGCTGAACGATAACCGGAGGCGACAATAATATCAAAGGAAGAGCTTTGCGCCCCCTGCTTTCTCATAAAAAATTCAAGCTCATTGGCGACCTCAAGCTCTGTTACACCCGGCCGGATGAACGTGGTAATATGCGCAAAAGCGGCATCGGCAATATCCGCCGCCTCCTGGATGATTTTAACTTCCTCATCATCCTTCTTCAAGCGAATGTCCTCGACGAGTCCACCAACCGGGACAAGTTCTGCCGTTTTAATAACATTATTGTAAATCGAGTGCGCCTCGTATGTAAGCTGCGCCTGTTCAAAACCGAGCTTCGTGATGCCAAGCCGCTCGACCTGCCGCGCGACCTCCTCATAAATCGGACCAGTGTGCTGGACAATCGTAAAACCTGCGGCCTGTTCTTTCGCCTGCTCTACGTAGCGGAAATCGGTAATAAACACCGCTTCCTTGGCCGCGATCAGGACAACGCCTGCCGTCCCTGTGAAGCGGGCCATGTAGCGGCGGTTGTAGCTGCTTGTAATCAAAAGCCCGTCAATGTTATACGTGGTAAACTGCTCTCTCAGCTTCGTTAATCGATCCATCTTCATCACTCCTCTTCAAGTAAAGCACGTAAGGCAAGCTCGTAGCCTCTAAAGCCAAATCCGACAATTTGCCCCTTCGTGACAGCCGCCGTCACAGATTGATGGCGAAACGGTTCACGGGCGTGCACATTAGAAAGGTGAATTTCAATCACGGGAACCGCAACGCTGGAAATTGCTTCGCGAATGGCGTAGCTATAATGCGTAAAGGCTGCCGGGTTAAGCAGAATCCCAGCAGCCTGCTCATCTTCCGCCTGGTGAATCCAGTTGACAATCTCGCCTTCGATATTCGATTGAAAACATGTCACCTTACACCCTAATGCCTCAGCCTTCGTCGAAACATACGCTTCCAGATCTTCAAGCGTTTCCTTCCCGTATACAGTCGGTTCTCTTTTTCCTAAACGGTTTAAGTTAGGCCCATTAATCACATAGAAATGCTTCAAATCGTTTCCCCTCTTTCCATCATTTGTACGCTTTCATTGTAGCACAAACTAAACCGCTGATTGAATTAGTTTCGACGCTGCTGCTCATATTCATATGAAATCGAATAGCCGATAAACACACCGTAAAGTACATACAAACAAAGCGACGTAATCAACGTATTTGAATCCAATTGCCCGATCGGTTTAAGTCCCGGAAAGATAGGATTAAGAACATAGAACACGAGGCCCCAAAGAACGAGACCAAAGACGACACCAACCCACATCTTATGCTGTTTTTGCAAAAGAAGCTTGTAAGTAAACGCCACTCCGATTGATAAGACAGCGATGACCGCCACTCCGACAAACTGGCCGATATAGGTGTCTTTCCAGTCGCCTAACGCAAACGGCATCAAGGCCAGAGCCGGCCCGACACGAATGAAATGAAAAAAGAAGGCAAAATAGCCTAAAAGCGACCAAATGATCCCGCCAAATATCCCGATCAGCGCCACTTTGGCCGGAAATGACATTTGCATTTCCTGCTCATTCTGTTCCAGATGCTGTTTTCCCAATCATCTCACCTCCACGGGTTTAGTATGTCCGCCTGACAGGATTTCCATAGCCTTCTATGAACAGTCTGTTTCTCAAAAAGTTGTCACAGCTTGTAAAAAGGATTTTTTCCCTATTTTAGCGAAATACTATACAAACTCCACGAATGTGATTCCCTTTTCATCATAAAGCATATATATTATAATGAAAGGATTCTCTGTTTAAACCACATGAAAAATGGGAATTTACTAAGAAGAAGCATGCTCTAAAACAGGTGGTAACGCATCTATTTTCTACGGAGGTGGGCACATGCGTTCATTTATGAAATATATCATTCCGGTCGTTTTTCTGTTTGCTCTAATCGGGCTTGGGTATCAACTGATCTTTAATGCTGCCGGTTTTCTTGTTAATTTGCTTGTCATTGCCGGGTTTGCCGGACTGCTTTTTCTCGTGATCCGCTGGGTGATGGCGCGACGCTACGGCACCAGCCTGTTTCCCTCTCGAACTGGACCGACGCGGGCCCAGCTCCGTAAAGCGAAGCGAACAAGCTCGAAGAAAGCAGAGTCCGCACCCCCATCCTTTCTCGCACGAGGCAAAACATTACGAGCATCTAAATCCAAGCCTGCGCGGCTTGCAAAACATAGAACAGCCAACCCTCATTTAACGGTGATTGAGGGCAAGAAAAATAAAAAAAAGAACCGGGCTTTATTTTAATCGCTCCCGGTTTTTTGCGTTTAATAACACCATTTTCTAATAAAGTCCTCCGTCTCTGTTCTTCCAAGAGTAATGAGCTGTTCCTTCTGCTCCTCGGACAGCTCAAAATCCGTCGCCTTCACATCCAGAATCGGGATAAAGACGATATTTTTCGCATGATCAGCGACAATGTACCGTGTGTCATGGGCCGAGCTCATCGTTTCAAAAAGCGCGCGGTACATCGAAATCGCGTTTTTAATATCATTCGTCGGCATTTCCTTCAATTCGGGGGTCAGCTGAAAGCCGATCACCGGCCGTTTCCCTTTTCTTTTTTTCCCGTCCATAAACAGCCACATCGGAAAATTGCTCAACACGCCGCCATCGACAATATAAGAACCTTTGCCGCCATCCGTCCGATTATACATTTTCACAGGTTCAAAGAAAAACGGGATGCTGCAGCTCATCCGGACAGCCCGCGCCACGGGAAACTTCTCCGGAATGACGCCGTATTCCTTTAGGTCATCGGGCAGCACAAGCAGCCTTCCCCTTGATAAATCCGAAGCAATGATGCGAAGCGAGCCATGCGGCAAATCAGCAAAAGTTCTGATTCCTTTTGCATCCAGCAGCTGTTTCATCCAGGCTTCAAGGCGATCCCCTCTGTATAAGCCCAATTTGAAATAGAGATGAATCCATTTCATCATCGGGAACGGCAAATAAGACATCCGCTCATCTTTCAACGATTCGACATCGAGTTCATCTAGTAGGGTGTAAAGCTCGCCGCTCTGATAGCCGGCTTTTATCAGCGCAGCAATAATCGAGCCGGCACTCGTTCCGGCCAGACGTTCAAAGGCATACCCCTTTTCCTCCATCACCTGCAGCGCGCCGACAAAGGCAAATGCTTTCACGCCACCTCCCGCAAACACTCCATCAACCTTCATGTGTACACACCCCCTTCTCCATCCTATGTGAGAGGAGAAGGGAACCAAGCCTATGTTTTTTGCTAAGTTGTTATGTACTGTTCATGATGTAAGAGACTAACTATATAAAGTCAAGCAGTAATAGGAGAAGGGTAAAGCTTTCGTAAAATAGAAATGTAAGCATGACAAAGAAGCCTATAATGGCCTCCTTTTAAAAAATGGGGGTTATTGGGCTTCTTTATAGGTTTCTTCTTTCCGAAGTAAATGAAAGATGACTCTTATCAGTTTTTTCGCGATATGACTAAGCACGACGTGATAATGTTTTCCTTCCGATTGTTTCTTTTGATAATAATTCTTAAAGGTCGGTGAATAAATGGCAACCAATCGTGCGGCATGATACAGAGCCCAACGCAAATAAGGAGAGCCACGTTTGACCATCTTCCCTTTCCCTCTTCCATCACCCGATTCATAAATGGATGGCTCCATCCCCGCAAAAGCCAATAGCTGACTAGGTGTCTTAAAGTTGTGTATATCGCCTATTTCTGCTAGGATAATACTACCGAGTCGATAAGATATTC
>NZ_JBEPKD010000021.1:0-74208 GCF_040544555.1 Halalkalibacter oceani | reverse complement strand
CGAGGAAGGAAACGATTACGCCGAGCCTTATATTTAGCGATTCGTCCCCTTGTCGCCCATAATTCAACATTTAAAGCCCTGCATCACTATTACACGAAACGCCCTGAACGCCCTTTGAAAAAGCAACAATCTTTGATTGCCTTGTGTTGTAAGTTACTACGTGTGTTGTTTGTCATTGGTCAAAAACAGTGTGAATTTGATGGTTCAAGATTAATAAAAAATATTCCTCAAATGGATGGATTACAGGCAGTGTAACCTTAGAAAGCAGATCACCCAAAGTGGCTTGACACGGAGCCTCTGCGGGCATGGCTCCTTGGCGAAGCGGCGAGTCATCCAATGATTCGCCCATGGCTAAGGAAGCCTACCATGCCCGCCACTCCATGTAAAGCCGTGCATCATCTGTATACTTACAAATAACAAACACCAATAGTGCAGAGTCGGAGTTTATTTTCACCATACGGGCTTATGACCCAGCAAAGGAGCTTATCCGACCTCCACCTCATGGATACGCAGGACGAAGGAAGGTATGGATACCAATCCGGAGAGACATGGGAGGGTTAGCGACCGTGAGTAGCGTGGAGATTTATAGGCACGGTCATACTACTCAATTACCAAACTATACCAGTTTGGACGTTAGGATGGATTATCTCCTGTAAGAAATTTTAATTCGTTCTACTTCTATCCAGTAGTACTGGTGAGATTACTATTTGGTGTTAGTGAAATTTGGAGAATACACGAGTATTAGCGAGAAAATTAAACTTTATTGAGGAGAGATAGTATGGAGCAACACCATCATTCGCAACATCAAAACGGACTGCAAAACCATAATTTAAATAATGAAATTAACGTTTCCGTTTCTTATAAAGACAATTTGATAACTATTTATATAGAAAATGTAGATGACATCAAATCACCAATAAAATTAGTTAAAAATCATGAAAAATTTATGCATTTAATTATAGTTAGTGAAGACCTTAAGGATTTTTTCCATCTGCATCCAGAAAAATTAGATGCAGATCACTTTGAACAAGAAATTAATTTAAGTAACGAAAAGGAATATAAAGTATTTGTTGATATTATTGTAGAGGGAAAAGACTACGTCATAAAGCCCATAGCTATCAACAGTAGTAATAAAAATAAACAAAAATCACCATTAAAACTTGATACACTAAATAAAAAGGAAATTCAAGGATATCACATTGAAATGGAACATGGACATTTTGTAGTTAACAAAAGTATTGAATTAAAATTTAAAATAAAAAATGCTATACCTGAACCTTATTTAGGTGCATTGGGTCATGTTGTAATTATTGATAAACAGGCAGAAAAGTTCATTCATGTTCATCCAAAATCAAATAATGAAACCATATTTGAAGCAAAATTTGAAAAGGCTGGTATCTATAAACTTTGGGCCGAATTTAAATTTGGACAAGATATTATTGCCTTCCCATATGTCTTTTCGGTTGCAGCAACACTTCATTAACTTTTTATGCATAATTACATTCAATTCGAGAATAATACGATTGTTAAATATTATTAAAGGAGTGTTGGTTGTTGGGAGTACTTTCTAGTTCACCGTCTAATATGGATCAATGTATTGAAGAATGTTTAAGGTGTGCACGGGCTTGTGAAGAATGTCATACAGCATGCCTGCAGGAACCAGATGTTCAAGCACGTATTATATGTATGCAACACTTAAATGACTGTGCTGAAATTTGTTTTCAAGCCGTAGCTCTTATGGCTAGAAATAGCCAAAGTGCCAAGAATTTCTGTAACCTTTGTGCCACCATGTGTGATGCTTGTGCCACAGAATGTGACAAATTTCAAGATGCGCATTGCAAAGAATGTGCTAATATTTGTCGCTCTTGTGCCAACATATGCAGACAAATGGCTTCATAAAATCACACTAACCTTTACAAAGGGTACACTTTATTTTACAAAAAGGTTATTTAATACCAAAATTTTATTTTCATTAAAATGTTTTGAAATAAGATAGAAATTTGGTCACAACAGTATCTGTAAAGGACTATAGGCAGTTAAACTTAGATGATCATAGATCAAAATAAAATCCGATATGCCCAACATACCGGATTTTTTAGATTAATCGATTTTTAACAGTTTCGCATTAATCGCCGCAATAACTGTACTTAATGACATTAGAATGGCCCCAACTGCCGGCGTTAATACGATACCTGCCGAATAAAGAACCCCTGCAGCTAACGGAATGGCAAGAATATTGTAGCCTGCTGCCCACCACAGATTTTGAACCATTTTTCGATAAGCTGCTTTTGAGAGCTTAATGATATTTAGGACATCTAAAGGATTGCTTTTGACAAGGACAACGTCAGCCGTTTCAATCGCCACATCCGTCCCAGCACCTACTGCAATTCCGAGATCCGCCTTTGCAAGTGCGGGAGCATCGTTTACTCCATCACCAGTCATTGCCGTTCTTAGGCCTTCATCTATTTGGATCTGCATGATTTTATCCGATTTTTCATGAGGAAGAACCTCCGCAAAAATTTCATCAATCCCAAGTTTCGTTCCAACATAGTGTGCTACTTTTTTATTATCACCCGTCAGCATAATTGATTTCACATTTAGTTTTTTCAATTCAGTGATCGCTTCTTTAGCAGTGTCACGCACGATATCAGCAAGGGCAATCATACCGCCAATTTTCCCGTCTACAAGGGTGAAGACAACCGTTTTGCCCTCTTCTGACCATTCATTAAATGGTCCTTCATCAAATGATAAATTTTCAGAACGTACATATCCTGGGCTCACGACCATAATTTCATGTCCGTCTACTTCACCTCTTAACCCTTTACCTGTTAAAGATTGAAAGTTTTGGACGGGAAGGATATCCAATTGCCTTCCTTTTGCAGATTCAATAATCCCTCGAGCAAGAGGATGTTCAGAATGTGCTTCAACCGCAGCCGCTAAAGATAAAATATGGTCTTCTGAATAGGATCCCGTAGTTCCAATATTCGTTACACCAAACTCCCCGCGTGTCAATGTACCCGTTTTATCAAAAACGATGGCTTCTGTTAAGCGTGCATTTTCAAAAGCAGTTCGATTTCTAATAAGTAGACCCTTTTTAGCTGCAATGGAAGTTGTCTTAGAAACGACAAGAGGGACCGCCAAACCTAAAGCATGAGGACAAGCAATAATAAGTACAGTGACCGTTCTTGCAACTGCAAAGGACACAGTATAACCTAATGCCATCCAAACAATGAATGTAATCAAACCAGCAGCAAGTGCAACATAAAACAACCACTTCGCAGCTCTGTTAGCAAGATTTTGTGCCTCAGATTTTGATTCCTGAGCTTCTTTTACAAGTGTGATGACTTGTGATAAATACGTTTCTTCTCCTGTTTTCTTAACAACAATCGTTAATGAACCTTCACCATTAATCGAACCGCCAATTGCTTCATTTCCAACTTCTTTTTCGATTGGAACTGATTCACCTGTTAACATGGATTCATCAATTGTTGACTTTCCATCAATGATCTCACCGTCTACAGGGACTTTTTCACCTGGTCTAACTAAAACACGGTCCCCTTGACGTAACTCAGTAACGTCTACTACTGTTACATCTCCATTTTCATCAATGATACTTGCTTCTGACGGCATTAATTTTGCGAGCTCTTCAAGAGCCTTAGATGCGCCCATAACAGAACGCATTTCAATCCAGTGACCAAGAAGCATAATAACAATTAATGTCGCTAACTCCCAAAAAAAGTCATCTGCAGGAAAGCCAAAAGCGACAGCTGAGCTATACACGTATGCGACAATGATCGCCAACGTGATCAACGTCATCATCCCAGGGCTTTTTTCAGTTAATTCATCTTTGGCACCTGTAAGAAAAGGCCATCCACCATAGAAAAAAACAATAGATGATAATGCAAATAAAATATACATATCCCCATTAAAACGCCAATCAACCCCAAAAAACATTTGAATCATTGGAGACAGAAGTAAAATCGGAATCGTTAACACTAAAGATATGTAAAATCTCTTTTTGAAATCCTCTATCATATGTTCGTGATGTCCGTGATGTCCGTGTTGATCATGATGGTTATGATGATGACTATGCCCCTGCTCTTCTTTATGATGGTGGTGATGATGATCATGCGTACTCATACTTTTTCCCCTTTCATTAGCTCGGTATTTTTTATTTTTAACAAAGGATTCATTATTTAGTACAGCGATTTACTAACTTTCTTTAAAAGAACCATGCTAAAATTAAAGTAATGTCTATGTTAAACCCCATATAATAAAATAGAAATCTTCCTCTTATATTGTCATTGAAAAGGAGTTAACAATGAATCAAAATGGATTAATCGAAAGTCAGTTAGATGAATTACATTGTATGGAACAATGCGATTCTGACGTTCTATTGTTGGACTTAGTAAACAAACAAGAAAAAATTAAAGAAAATTATGAATTATATTATGATAAAAAAACAGATCAAATATGGATTGATCAATATTATTGTAATATCTCTAAAGATGCTTCACCTTCTCAATTATTCCATGAGTTTCGAGAGCTTTTAACCAACACTCATAAATATAGGCACCCATACTATGTAAGTAAGGATCAATATTTGTATACTTGGGTTGATCTTCAACCCAATGGGCAATTAAAAAGCATCTATTCAGGAGAACATTTTAGCCCTCAAAAAGTGATTGAAGAGGATTTCAAAACGATTCAAAAGCGCTTTAAACGTTATCAACAACTCATCATGAAAGATAGATTTCCAAAGATAGAGATTGAACGTCAAGTCAGGATGATTTCAAGAGATCATCGTTTTAATGCTGAACATGTTGTACCTCAATCATGGTATAAAGCAAGAGAACCAATGAAAGGTGACTTACACCATTTATTTGCTTGTGAACCAAAATGTAATAATGTCCGATCTAATTTTCCTTATTTTGAATTCAAAATAAATACTTCAAATAAAAGCATCCGTGATCATTGTGGTACATATGATTTCAGACGATTTGAACCCGAATCCGGTAAAGGGACTGTCGCGCGAGCAATGCTCTACTTTTTATTGCGATATCCCAATAGAATAAGAAAAAAATACCGTAGGAGAATTGATATACCCTTATTATATCATTGGCATGAGCAGTTTCCAGCAACCGAATATGAAAAGCACCGAAATAAAGCAATCTTTGAAATTCAAGGAAATCGCAATCCGTTTATAGACTTACCGAAACTGACAAATGAAATAGAGTTTCTACACTTAAAATAGATTCATCATTCCTCTCTTCAAAATTCTCCTTTCAATGTTTTTAAGAGGTTGTCCTAAAAGGTTAAAATCATCCTTTTGGGACAAGACTCCCTTTACTCAATTTGTATATTCTCTAGTATCTGTAGAAGGTCTCTATATTTGTCTCTTGGTTTTTCACATAATCATAAACTTTTAACACAGAGATTTCTCTTACTAAAACCCCATAAATCCACCGAAAACATTATTAACTAAATAAGAAACAATCAAGGTCATCTTGTCGAAATATAACAGGATTCCAAACAATACCATTAGTGAACCACCTATTTTCATCAAGAGGTTCATATACTTTTTAATCCAATTCATTTTCCCAATAAAAAACGTCATCGCAAAAAACGGAATAGCAAATCCAACGCTAAACGCTCCCATATACATCATTCCTGACCCAGGGTTAGCCACACTGAGGGCAATAACTGATGCTAAGATAGGTCCAATGCAGGGTGTCCACCCCGCAGCAAATGCTATACCAATGATATACGTTCCAATATACCCAGTGGGCCTATTTTTAAACCGAAATTGATGGTTTCCCATCAATAAAGAAGACTTAATCACACCTATGGTCACGAGTCCAAACACAACGATGAAAATAGCCCCTATCTGTCTAATCATGTTGTTATACTTTATGAATAGTTCACCTACAAATGACGTTGACATCCCAAGTACGATAAAGATGGTCGAAAATCCTAAGATGAAAATAAACGTATGCAGAATGGCAGTCGGTGATAAGCCCTTCTCTTTTTGCTTTAAATCATCCACAGAAACTCCTGTTATATAAGATAAAAAAGCTGGATAGAGAGGTAGGTTACATGGAGATATAAAAGACAACACTCCAGCTGCAAATGCTAATAATACCGTTACATCATTCATAAGAAACTCCCCCTTTTATGCATAGGAGTGTAGCCCTGCAATAACAAGATTTACGGCAAGTAAGTTAAACATGATGATGGCGAATCCGATGACTAATAACCATGCCGATTTTTTCCCATGCCATCCTTTTGAAAGACGTAAGTGTAAGTACGCAGCATAAAAAAGAAAAGTAATTAATGCCCATACTTCTTTTGGATCCCATCCCCAGAAACGTGTCCACGCAATTTGCGCCCATATCATTGCGAAAATCAAGCCGCCTAATGTAAAAACTGGAAAGCCAATCAATACCGACCTATAGCTAACCTCATCAAATAACTGCGGACTTACTTTTTTCAAAAGCGGCTGAATCGCTGCGGAGATGCGTTTTCTTAAGATTAATCGTAAAGCACAGTAGAGTAAACTTCCTGAGAAAATCGACCATAATAACGTATTAAGCTTTCGTGGGGATTCGACTCCATTCATCCAACCTGGGATGTCAAACAATGGCCCAAATCGATCGTGATCAGAGGCAACCAATTCCCCTTGATAAGGTCCGACAATTGCCGGTAACTCATATGTTATCTCTGTTTCTATTTCAAGTTCGTTAACCCAGTTAAAAGAAACAGAGTAATTATTGATAGAGAAAAGTCCAACAGTGATTGCAATACCAATGGTACAGGTAATTGAAAAAACAATCGCCTCAAGCCAAAACGTTTGCTTCGTTTTCTTTGTCTGATCGACAACCCGTATTAAATAGATTAGTGCAGCGATAAAACCAATCCCTAAAATCCCTTGTCCGATTGCTGTAGTAATAACGTGAATCTGGAGCCAATACGTTTGGAGTGCTGGGATGAGTGGTGAGACATCGCTTGGAAACACTGAAGCATAGGCAATAATAATAATACCAATTAGCATCGTAAAAATTCCAAGGATGGATTTTCTATAAAGGATATAGAGTATAAGAAATGCAAAAATGATCGTTAGCCCTAAAAATGTCGTATATTCAAACATATTGCTTATAGGGGCATGTCCAGCAGCGATCCATCTCGTAATAAAGTAGCCTAATTGCGATAGGAAACCTACGAAAGCAAGACCAAAGCTAATCCATCCCCACTTTTTCGCCCTTTTCTTAAATTCTTTATTTTCAAACGATAACGTAATTGAAAATAGAATTAATGTAACAATATAGATAATAAAGGCGGCGAGCAATAAGTTACTGCTTAATTCAACCATTTTATAATTCCTCTCCTTTTGGTGTTTCTTCGTCTCTATCCACGACCTCTTTAAGCCCAAATCGATCTGTTACTTCATCAATCTCTCGTCTAATACCAAACCAATTTTTATTTGTATGAGCAGCAAGTATCACCTTGTCCTCCTCTTGACTGATCCATATTCGGCGATGTGTCCAATAACTTCCTTGAACTAAGCCAATCATGAATATGAATCCCCCAACGAATAAAATTGGTAAAGTATAGTCTTTTCGGACGGTCAAACCTGTCACGTTTTTCATATCAAGACCTGCTAGTTTAATTGTGTAGATGTTCTCGTCAGTAGGATCAAAGTTTTGACCAATCGTTAGAAAGCTTACTTCATTTCTATTCTGATTAGGACTATTTACTTCAAATATAAACGCAGGATTATCGGGGATTGGCGACTTAGTACTCGGAACATCATCTTTCAAATAATAGTCTGGAAAGTAATCTTTTAAGGCTACCGTGTAGTTATTTGATAATTGGTACATGTCATCTGGATTAAAAAGATCAACTGTAAATTCCCCTATTGTTTCGTCAGTCTCTCCATTTTCAAGAGTAAACATCATTTTGTTGAGTTCATTCAACTTGTAATTGACTTGATAGAGCGCAAAACCATCAAATTTGAATGGATCATTCACTCGGATTTGATACGATTCTATTTCTTGAAGTTCGGGAACTGAACCGACTAGACTATTCTCTTCACGTTTGTATAACGTCACACTCGATTCATACGTTTTTACAACAGCCCCACCACTTCTTTGAATAGCCTCTTGGAAGACTTCGTCTTCCTCATCGTACAATTCAACTAAAAATTGTTCGTTTTCCAAATAATACTCCCCGTTTGTGCCTGGAATCACCTCGATGTCCCCTTCACGAAGCCACAGATTATGATCAACAAACATACCAGGAAAAAAGCGTAACATTCCACCAATTAAAAAGATGATTAAACCAATATGATTCACATATGGACCCCATCTGGAAAAGCGTCCTTTCTCTGCTAGAATCGCATCCCCATCTGTTCTCACTTTGTATTTTTTGCTTTTCAAAAACTTTACCAGTTCCTCATTATCAGACGAACCCTTATCAGGTGTTTCACTAACAAGGCGTTGTTTTCTCATAAAATTAATATGCTTTTTGACTCGTTGATTTTTTAACGAACGGTATAAAGGGAAAAAGCGGTCAACACTAGCAATAATGAGAGAAATGGTCAGGGCCGCCATCAACAGTAAATACCACCATGAATCATAGAGATTATGAAAACCAAGTTCGTAGTATAGTTGCCCCAAAAAACCATATTCATCGTGATAGTATTCTGACGGGTTAACTGTTGGTGGGATGTACATCTCTTGCGGAAAAATCGTTCCTAATGATGAAGCTACTAACAACAGGATAATGATCCATACCCCTACTTTTACAGAAGAAAAGAAATTCCATATTTTATCAATAAATGTTTTGCTATAGGTTTGAGAACGTCTAGCTGCTCCCTCATAGCGCATATTTAACATCGATTGCTTCTTACTTTGTTCCTCTAATGGTTTTCCACAACCCCCACATAAAATTGTGCCATGGGGATTTTGCTGTCCGCATGAACAGCGTAATTCATTCATTCATAATCACTCCTATGGTTTAATACTCTCCATATATCCAGCTATATGAGATTCTGTCATTCCTCCTGTAATGATTTCAGTAACGATTCCCTCTGAATTGACTAAAAAGGTAGTTGGAAGAGGAATCACCCCATACCGATCTAAAACTTGTCGTTCCTTATCCATTGGAATTGGAAAAGTTAAATTATGACGTTGTACGAACCGATTTACTGTCAATTCCGGTTCTCCTACATTTACGGCAAGAATTTCAACACCTTTGTCTTGATAGATGGCATATTGGTTCTCCATATAGGGCATTTCCTTTTCACATGGTGGACAGTACGTGCCCCAAAAATTCAAAAATACCCCCTGCCCTCGATAATCGCCTAGCTCTACTTCATTGCCATCTAAGTCTGTTAAGACAAAGTTTGGTGCTTCGTCCCCTACTCGTACAGCAGTATTACTGTCGAAAAATGAGTTATAATAAAGCATGTAACCTACCGCAATTGCTATAACAAGTAATACAGTTGATCGTATGAGCAACCGTTTATTTTTCTTATTCATTGGTTCCTCCTTTAGTTATTCTCTTTGCATAGTTTAGTAATAAAATGTGATGGAACTATGAAGAATGGTTACCGTTGTAATCTGTCACAATTTATAAAATTTTATTAAGTTAGTTCCTCGCGAGAGATTTGAAAGCGATGAGTAAGAAATCCAGACCTTTATAATTTTAAAAACAGCCAGTGTGAACAAAGACACACTAGCTGTTTCAATCAGTCGCGTTTTATTCCACTTTTATTTGTCCCATCATGCCGTTGTCTTCATGTTCGAGGATATGACAATGGAACATATACACCCCCTTATGCTTAAATTGGATAGCTATTTTTACCCGCTCATCTGGTTTGATGGAAATACTGTCTTTCCATCCCCTTTCATTTTCCGGTGGTTCAACACCATCTCTGGAGATTATTTTAAATTGCGTTCCGTGAATATGAAATGGGTGGATCATACCGCCCATCATGTCCGGTTTGTTGTAAATTTCCCATACTTCCGTGACCCCCTGCTGTTGTGTGAAATCAATTCGTTCCGGGTCAAACTTCTTTCCGTTTATTGTTACCTGATCCATCATCCCAAAGAGTTCTATTTCCTTTGTAACTGGCAAATTCATCTCTTCTTCTGTTAATGAGAAATTATTCATCTTTTCTGGAATCTCGCTCACCACTCCATCTTGATCAGAAACCTCAAATGGTAAAAGGATAGACCCATCCTCATTTATTAATGCCAAGTCATTTTCTGTATTGAGCTGTGAAAAATCAACAATTATTTCCGCACGTTCGGAAGGCGTCAGTGTAACCTCATTTAAAGTAACTGGTTCATTCAAGAACCCTCCATCTGTAGCAACTTGAACAAAGGAATCCCCTGTATTTAATTTGAATGTGAAATTCCTTGCATTAGATCCATTTAATAAACGAAGACGTACTTTCTCTTTGTTTACAGTCAACTTAGGATTGAGTGTTCCATTGATCAATAACGTTTCGCCTATTGTTCCGTCATCATTCATGGCAGCGCTATAATTCAATTGTTTCTCATCGTCAAATGTTTTATCTTGAAAGATTAATGGAATATCATTTATCCCATAATCACTAGGTAATCCAAGGCTTTTTCCATTTTCATCTTCGATATAAATCAATCCTGCAAGTCCGTTATAGACCTGTTCAGAGGTTTTTCCTTCTGGATGGGGATGGAACCATAATGTTGCCGCTTCTTGTCCGACTTCGAATTCAATGATCTTTTCTTCTCCCGATTTAATCACATCATGCGGCCCACCATCTGCCTCCGCAGCTACTTCTAGCCCATGCCAATGAAATGTTGTATTCTCGTCAAGTTCATTAATCGTTCTAATCTTCACTGTTTCGCCTTTTTCAAGCCGTAGCATCGGTCCTAAAAACGCTCCGTTATAGCCATACGTCGTTGTTTCAATCCCATCGAATAGTTCAGTTTTCCCTTCTTGTGCTCGAACAGTGTAGACAATTCCTTCTTCATCATCGCGTTCAAGCTCGGACGGAATGTTCAATTCATTCTCCCCTGTTGAGTCATTTAAACTTACAACTTCATCATGGCTCATATGACCTTCCATCATGTTGTCATCCATGTCCATCATGGAATGATCCATCTCTTCATCATTCATCATGGAATGATCTATTTCCTCATCTGGTTGTGAATTAGCATTGCTACAACCGCTGATAACCAATATACTAATCGCTAAAGCCGTGATCTTCATTTTTATTCGCATTATTGATTCCCCCTCTTAAACTGATGTATTAATTCGAAAACTCATTTCACGTTCACTATAATCAAAGTATTTGTAGAAAGTATGAAGAATTTAGTCTTCATATTTATTAGAAAATCATTTATATATTCAAAACCTGTGCTCGACTAAGGATTAGGTCCATAAACTCTTTACAGGAGAGGTGTAACTGTAAAATAGAATAAAAAACACGTGATAGAATTAAGCAAATAAAGTTAAAGAAGATCATGATATGGATTGGAAGGTTTCCTCAAAGTAACTATGCTGAAGGTATTTAAATGGGAAAGGGAAAAGTTTATTGTATTTATTAGTCTAAAAAAACGATATATTTCATTTCAATAAAATAATTAAAATACGGAATGTTAGCTAAACTTGTATTTGGCAAGTATAAAATGCACCGTTTGGCAATTAAAAATGTACACTTGCCAACCAGGGGTCATTGATTCATTAGTGAATCCTTATGACGAAAACTATCGCGATTGAAAACAATTAAATGCGAGTAATGAATAAGCCGATCGATAAATGCTTCCGTCAAGATTGGATCCCCAAAAACATGATTCCATTGTCCAAACTGTAAGTTCGTAGTTACGATGACACTTCGTTTTTCATAACACAAATTAATGACTTGAAATAGGAGCTCCGCTCCTTGTTTGTGTAGCGGTACATAGCCCAATTCATCAAGGATTAATAGGTCTAGGCTCTCGATCTGTTTATAAAGCTTCCCAAGTGTTCCTTTCTCGTTGGCCTCTAACAGACTGTTCACAAGTTGAGCCACCGTATAGAATCTCACCCGTTTCCAATTCTCTTGTATAGAGTTCCATCCCGCCAAGGCAGCCATCAGCGTCTTACCGACACCAACACCTCCATAAAGAATAAGATTCTCCTTTCTCTCTATGAATACGCCATTTAGGATGTCTTCCTTTGTAATATTGCCATTCATGTGAATACCTTGCCACTCGAGTTGTCTGCCGGATATGTCTGGCAGACAGGATTGACTTATAAGTAGGTTTAACTTTCGTTTGTATTTGACCATCGATTCCACATGCCCCTTTTCGTTTCCGCTTCCCGGATTACAAAATTCGTATTTGAAACCGTAGTGGGCAACGAAACGGGCGAATTCATCTGTTAATTGCCGTTCGCCATTTGGCAGCACCTTTTTCACCGCAGGTGATAGATTATCAAAACGGATTGTGTGTGGTACGCCTTCCAGAAAAGTGAACATGTTTGTCATACCTTGCAGAAAACACTCCCGATTCTGGGAAGGGAAGACCTGGAAAAGGAATGAATTACTGTGCGGCTGCGATAGGACCAGGAATGGTCGGATCATTTCTTCGCCTCTGTGTTTAAATGGAGCTTCCCCAAAATCCACCTGTGCAGTTCCAGCTATTGTCTCCAATGGTAAGGCAGCTTCATCACTCTCTTCGAATAAGGCAACTTTCCTTTTTGCTACATAATCACGGACCGAACGGTCAGACCCTTGGAATCCATGTTCATTAACTAGAAGGTCATAGATTCGTTGTGCAGTTCTCCTAAACTTCTTTTCCTTCCCCATATCTTCTAGGAGCCATTTATCAATGATGGGCTTGACTGGATCCATCACTTTGGCTCTCCTTCTTTGTACAGGCTTCGCCTCTGGACTGAAGTCCTCCATCTCCGAATATTTCTTAACTGTTCTGCGATCTACTTCCATCTGTTTTGCCACAGACGAATAGGATCTTCCTTTGGTGTTTGTCTCTAATCTGATATAATTAATTTCAGCCATTGCTAACATCTCCTATATACCTCCTATGAACGTTATGCCCAAAAGGAGTGTATGTATTTTACTAGATGTTGGCAAGTGGCTCTTTTTATTGTGAGCATAAATTAGCTGCCATTTAGTACAATTTAATCATGCCATAAACACTAAACTTAAGATCTAAATAAAAATTGATTAAAATCCAAGTATTACTAATAACCACTTGTAAATGTATCAATTATTAAAAATTAATCTCTGATGAAAACCTACACTTAAATAGAACATTTTTCGTGATTTTTCAAATAAAAAAGTCATGTTTAACTCTAATAGTACAAGTTAAACATGACTTTTTTAAGTATAATTTTTCCATAAGTTTTTTAAAGCATAACTTTGCCGTTCCGGCAAAATTATGCTTCAAGTCACAAAAAACAAAAAAACCACCAACTATGTATTGGTGGAGACGGTGGGAATCGAACCCACGTCCAGAAATAACGACACTTACGCTTCTACGAGTGTAGTTGCTGTATTAGCAGTTCGCCAACGTGTCAGCCCAGCAACAGGCTTCGGCGTGGCTAGTCTGATTGTTCTCTTCCTTCGCCCTCAGACGGGGGGCAACCGGCGTAGCCCACTTAGAGTGAGTCCCAGATCCTACCACATGGGCGATGGAGGGTGGAACCGCAGAGTGCTATTAGGCAGCTACTGCGAAGTTGTTGTTTTCTTTGCCAGTTAATGGCTTTGGCGTTTTAACGAGGCCGACCCCCTCGACTCGCAACGTAAGCACGACCTATCCCTGTCGAATCCTAAACGTCCCCATGATAAGAGAACCTCAGGAATAGTGAGCTTAGCATCACTATTTAATTGAAAGGTATGTCCAGAACATGATCGCTCTGGACTTATTATTATACCATATCGTCGTCATGTTGCAACTGTCAGGTTTTACCCTTTTTGCCGTTCGCGCAGAGCGCGGTCGATATCGCGCTTCGCATCCTGGCGCTTCAGCGTTTCGCGCTTATCGTAATTTTTCTTCCCTTTGGCAAGACCGATCAGCACTTTGGCGAAGCCGTTTTTTAAATAGACCTTCAACGGAACAATTGAATAGCCTTTTTGCTGCGTTTTGCCGATCAGCTCATTGATTTGTTTCTTATGAAGCAGCAGCTTGCGGGCCCGCACCGGATCGTGATTGTAGCGGTTGCCCTGCTCATATTCGCTTATGTGCGCGTTGTGAAGAAACGCTTCTCCGTTGGAGATGCGGGCGAAGGAATCCTTCAGGTTCATCCGTCCGGCCCGCATCGATTTTATCTCCGTCCCCTTTAAAACAATCCCTGCTTCATATGTTTCTTCGATAAAATAATCATGACCTGCTTTTTTGTTTTGCGCGATTACATGACCTTCTTTTTTCTTTGCCATTCTCCTACACCCTTTTGCCTCAAGTCGTTACTTCATCATAGCAAATTGGAAAGTTAGGCGTCAATTTCCTATTTGCGGCGCTTTTTGCCCTTTTTCCGTTTGGCGCTTGGCGCATTTTCATAAAAGGCCTTCTTCTTTTTCTTTTTCCGGCCTGTTTGTTCCGGTTGTGCCCCGTTTGACCCGCGCTGCTTCCGCTGGCCGCCGACGATCACCTTCGGCCGCTCTCTCTTTTCACGCGGCTTGCGCGGCTTCATGCCGACAATTTCAAAATCGACAGAGGCTTCGTCGGTATTGACGCTGACGACCCGCACTTCAATTTCATCGCCGATGCGGAACACCTGGCCTGTCCGCTCGCCGATCATCGCATAATGCTTTTCGTCGTAGCGGTAGTAATCGTCGGTCAAATAGCTGACGTGGACGAGGCCCTCAATCGTATTCGGAAGCTCGACGAACATCCCGAAGTTCGTCACTCCGCTGATCATGCCGACAAATGTTTCACCGATTTTGTCCTCCATGTATTGCGCCTTTTTCACACTGTCCGTATCACGTTCCGCATCAACCGCCCGCCGCTCCCGTTCCGAAGCATGCCTTGTCAAATCGGGCAGAATATCATTCATATGCTCCTGCGTTTGCTGGTCGGTTTTACCGTTAATGACATACGTGCGGATTAAACGATGGACGAGCAAATCCGGATAGCGGCGGATCGGCGACGTAAAATGCGTATAAAAGTCAGTCGACAGCCCAAAGTGACCGAGACTGTTTGTGTCATACTTCGCCTGCTGCATCGAGCGGAGCATGACGGTGCTAATGACCGTTTCTTCAGGCTCGCCGCGGATTTCATCGAGCAGCTGCTGCAGGGCGCGCGGATGAACCGTGTTGGCGTTGCCGCGGACGACATAGCCGAAGTTCGTGATGAACTCCAAAAACTTGTTCAGCTTTTCCGCTTTTGGATCTTCGTGAATCCGGTAAACGAACGGCAGCTTCAGCCAGTGGAAATGCTCGGCGACCGTTTCATTGGCAGCAAGCATAAATTCTTCGATCAGCTTCTCGGCAACGGAACGCTCGCGCAACACGACATCAGTCGGTTTGCCGTCTTCATTGACGAGCACTTTCGCCTCTTTAAAATCAAAGTCGATCGCCCCGCGCTCAAACCGCTTTGTCCGCAAAATTTCGGCGAGCGTTTCCATTTCTTCAAAAAATGGCACGAGCGCTTCATAGCGGGCGCGCGTTTCCTCGTCTTTCTCGACGAGAATTTTATTGACGTCAGTGTATGTCATCCGCTCCGTCGTTTTAATGACGCTTGGAAAAATCTCATGGCTGACGACTTTCCCCGCCGCGTTAATTTCCATCTGGCAGGAGAGCGTTAGGCGGTCGACCTGCGGATTCAAGCTGCAGATTCCGTTTGACAGCCGGTGCGGAATCATCGGAATCACCCGGTCAACTAAGTAAACGCTCGTCGCCCGGTCCGCCGCTTCCTTGTCAATCGGCGAACCTTCCTTAATATAATGGCTGACATCGGCGATATGGACGCCCAGAAGATAGTTGCCGTTTTCAAGCCGTTTGACGTGAACAGCATCATCGAGATCCTTCGCGTCGGCCCCGTCGATTGTCACAATCGTTTCGTCGCGCAAATCGCGGCGCCCATTCAGGTCAGCCGGATCAATTTCATCCGGAACTTCGTTTGCCTGCCGAATCACTTCATCCGGAAACTCGATCTGAATGCCGTGCTTATAGATAATCGATAAAATATCCATCCCCGGGTCGTTTTTATGCCCGAGAATTTTTATCACTTCACCTTCCGCGCTCATGCGCCCTTCAGGGTACTTCGTAATTTTGACGACGACTTTATGTCCGTCGACCGCTCCTTTTTCACTGCCCTGCGGGATGAAGAGATCGTTGGCGATCCGCTTATCATCGGCGGCGACAAAGCCATATTTCCCTTGGTCGAGATAGGTTCCGACGACCTCGGTCGTCCCGCGCTCAAGAATGCGGATCACCTTCCCTTCCGGACGCTGGCCGGACGAGCGCTGGTTTAGACGGACGAGCACCGTATCCCCGTTCATTGCGCTGCCAAGATCCGGGTGGGCGACATACACATCATCCTGCCCCTCTTCCTCCGGTATGACAAAAGCAAATCCTTTTGCATTCCCCTGTACCCGGCCACGGATCAGGTTCATTTTCTCCGGAACCCCGTAGCGGTTGCTGCGGGTGCGAACGATCAGTCCGCGGCTCTCCATTTCATTGAGCGCTTTGATCAGCTCTTTAAACTCATCACTTTCCGTAACGCCAAAAGCTTCCTCGATTTCACTTGTTGATAGCGGCTTTTCTGCTGTCTCGCGAAAGTATGTTAATAATTGCTGGATTTTGGCTTCATTCATAAGGAAAACTCCTTTCGTATTCGAACAGCTTAGGCTCGCATCATATTAGACTGTCCAATCAAGTCCCTCTAAAAAATGATACACGTCCTGATGAAGCTGTTCTTTTTCTTTATCTAACGTAATGACATGGGTCGAATTCTCATACCATTTTAATGTTTTCTCGTCGGTCTCGACGCCTTCATAAATAATCTCCGCACTGTCCACATCAATCATTTGATCATGACGGGCCTGCACGACGAAGACAGGCGAGTAAATATGATCAAGATGCTCCTTGACCTCTTTTATCAGCTGCTGGAGCCCTAAAAGCGTATCCATCGGTGTCTTCTCAAAGGCTTCCATTTCAGCCTGAATCTGTTCATCCGACTTTTGCTCGCGCTTTTTATACTCCCTGGCGTAGGCCAAGACACCTTTGTATAAAGCATCCTCTGTTTTCGGTCTCATCGGTGCACACATTGGGACAATACCCTTTATAGGAAAAGTGTAACCGATTTTCAAGGAGAATACCCCTCCAAGCGAGAGACCGACCACGGCAATTTCATCGTGGCCGCTCTCTTTTAAAAACTGATAGCCTGCCTTTACGTTTTCCCACCAGTCCTCAGGTCCGGTCCGCACGAGCTGCTCCGGCGGCACCCCGTGTCCCTCATATAAGGGAGCATGGCATGTGTAGCCTTCTTTTTGTAAAAACCTTCCGAGCATTCTCACATCCGCCGTCGTCCCGGTAAAACCGTGCAACAGCAGAACGGCTCTTTTTCCTCCTTCAAATGTAAATGGTTTAGGAGCAACCACTTTCATCTTCATCTTCCTCTCCACACAAAAATACTTCGATGTTGTTTATTAGCTGTTTCTGTTCAAAGCCGTGGCAAATCATATGCCTCGCTTCAGGAAGGAATTGGATTTCCTTCTGTTTTGATTGGATCGTATCGTACAAAAATTTGGCGCTTTTTTGCGGCACGACTTCATCCAGGCCCCCCTGAATGATCAATGTCGGGATTTGAACACGGCTAATATACGGGCGGATGCTCTTGACAGCCTGTATAAATTGAAAAACCGCCGTCATCGGCGTATCGATAATCTTTTTTCGATAAAGCTGATAATGCTCATCCTCCTCGAGCTCGCCGCGCAAGCTCAGACGGACGACATCCTTCAGCTCGTGCAGCAGCTGCAGCGGGTTAATGTAATAAGCTGCCGCGCTCAGCAGAACAAGCTTGTTGATCGGATACTTGGCCGCAATATAACAGGCGAGTATCCCACCCATCGAAAAGCCGATCACAAACACTTTTTCACAGCGGCTGAGCAATTCCTGAACCGCGACCTCCGCCGCATACACCCATTGTTTATAGGTGACATCCTTTAAGTTGCCAGCCGGTCCGTGTCCCGGCAAGGTTGGCGTGTAGACGAGCCATTTTTTCTGTTCAAGAAAATAGTCCGCCACAGGCTCGACCTCCCATGGTTCCCCAGTAAAGCCATGCAGGCAAAGACAACCGATCATCCCTCTCACCTTTTTCTACGTGACCTCATTTCTTCTATTGTACCCTAATCGCGAGATAAACAATCGTTTTTCGTCTTCTGCGCAGGAGCGACATGCGACAGAATAACCCGGACAATTGAAAAAGGGACCACTGCTGCTGGCAGTTATGTGCCAGCCCTCTCAGACAAACAAAAAAGATGCTTCAAAGTGAACGAACCCCCCTTTGAAACATCCTGTCGTCTCAATTACATAAAGTAAGCGACGGTAATCGTCAGTAAGAAGAATAACACAGCTAAAACAACTGTCGCTTTACTTAAAACGGCATCAATGCCGCGTGCTTTTTGTTTTCCAATTAACTGTTCAGCCCCACCTGAGATCGCGCCGGAAAGACCTGCACTTCTTCCAGATTGCAACAGGACGACAGCAATTAAGCTAATTGATACGATAATCAGTAAAATCGTTGCAACTAATTGCATAATCGAACACCTCCAAGCCCAGTTTACGCTTCTATTAATGTACCACAGGCAGGAACGAGAGAGCAAGTTGAAAATGATTGCTTTTTATTAGTGACAACTACTCAACAGATCAACTACTTAGTCATGCTCTGATGCTGTAATATATTTTTTATCTTTAAGGAACAAACGCCAGAACCAAATGAATACCGGGATTAGTATACTCATCCCAATGATAAAGCCAATTAATAAAAACCTGAACATCAACTCATTGGTAAAGGCGTCATAGATCGTTAAGTCAGGATAGAGAAAATAAGGTAATATTGCTGAACCATAAGCGATTGTAGCCAGCCCAAATTGAATGATAATAAAAATAAACGCAAAACGAGATTGACCGATATCTACTCTTTTGGAGGGCCACCATAGAGCGCTGTAACCAATTGCAAAGGCAATTAAAGACAGCGTATAAATCCACCATAAATCAAGAAATTTATCAAACATCCACCTTGCCTCCGGTATTAACGTTAAGATGGTTATAATCGCAAACACGAGAGTAAGGGGGCCAAGAAAGATCGCATTCCTGCGATAAACATCGTGCGTTCTCACACGGCCTCCTTCCTTTGCATAATCGCTCATAAACAAAGCAGCAATAAACAACTGTGTCACAATAGCAAAAGCAATATGAGAGTAGAAAGCAGGGCTGCTAAACAGTTGATTAATTAATATATATTGGAGGTTACCGGAGTATGTAAAAAATCCACCAAGGGCCGCTGGAATTATACTGACGAGGATCGCCGGAATTAATAACCCACTGATTCCGGAAACGAGTGTCAACAGTCCTGAAAAGCGTTCTGTACTATACGCAAATACCATAAACGCACTCCTGATCGTCAGCAGCAGCAAGACGAGACAAAAAGGTACGATCATTAAAGTGCCGAGAGAGGGTGCAGCCCCGGGAAAGAAACCGACAAAGGAGACAACAAGTAACACTAAAAAGACATTGGTTACCTTCCAGGCCGGAGATAAATAATTATTGGCAAGGGTCGTCGCTTCATCATTTCCTTTTCTTTGGTAATACATCGCATAGAAGCCTGTTCCAAAATCAATTGACCCTGCAATTGCGTAGATAAAAAAGATAAACCACATGATTAAAATTGCAATATCTATATTCTCCATTTTTTTACCCCTTATGTCGCTTCATACATCGCCATATCTTGTTTTAAAGGATTGCGCTTGAAATAGAAATACATGACGGTTCCGGTGATTACAAGTAACACGAAATATAGAAATACGAACAATACAAATAACGTACCTAAATTACCAGAGCTTGTAGCCGCTTCAGCTGTAGTTTGAACACGAAAAATTGTCCAGGGCTGTCTCCCAGTACAACTAAAAATCCATCCTATCTCAATTCCCACTATCGCAAGTGGGCCAGCCGCGACAATTGAGGCGAGCATCCATCTTGGTACCGAAAATTTCTGCTTTCGTTTTATAAACATCCAAAGAAGAGTAATACCTGCGACAGCTAATAAGCCAAATCCGATGAAAACCATTAAATTGAACAATGTATGAACAAATAAAGGCGGCCACTCTTCACGCGGAAAGTCATTTAAGCCCACTATTTCAGCATTGACATCATAGGTTGCCAACCAGCTTAGTAAATATGGGATCTCTATTCCACCAATTACTTCATTTGCTTCTGGACTAGGGGTCCCAAATATTGTTAAGCTTGCCCCTCTTTGCGTATCAAAAAGCCCTTCTGCCGCAGCGAGTTTTATTGGGATCTCTTCATATAACATAACCGTCGTATCATGACCAGTTGAGGCAGTCCAGGCAGACATCGCAAAAGCAAACATCAGTGTGATCGTTAGTCCTTTTTTATGGTATTGCATCTCCCGCTCAGGTAAATCTGGCTTCAACATTTTAAAGGCGGCTACAGCCGCCAGCACAAACGCCCCGGCCATATAGGCCGTGCTGACCACATGCATCGCTGTAGGAAAGAAGCTTGGAGATAACGCGGCAGCCAAGGGATCGACATTCGTTACTTGCCCATTAATGAGCTCGAACCCCCTTGGTGTGTTCATCCAGGAATGTACGCTTGTTATTAAAATAGCTGATGCCACCGCTCCTAAAGCGACAAAAAACGAGCTGATCAGGCGCATCGCCGCTGTCAGGCGATCAGCCGCATACACATAAATAGCCAAAAATAGAGATTCCAAAAAGAAAGCAAAAATCTCAATTTGAAAAGGCAATGCCACAACCTGTCCGACAATCTCCATATAACCAGGCCATAGCAAAGACAGCATAACAGCAACAATCGTCCCTGTTGGGATCGCCACACCAAGTAAAATAGCCAACCCTTTCGTCCAACGCTTGGCAAGAATAGCATAATCCTGTTCTTTTTTTATTGCCCTCATAATTTCAGCGAAGAAAATCATAAGAGACACCCCAACAGTCAACGTAGCAAAGATAATATGAAACGCCATTGAAGATCCAAATAACATCCGAGATAACATCACGTTATCCATTTCTATTCCCTACTTTCAATTAATGTATGAACCTATTTTGCTCCACCTCATTGTTAATATGTATTATTTGTAAAAGATTACACAAACCTATAAATGAGGTGATGAGATGGAATGGATCCCAATTGTCAGCCGTACCTGTTCAGGTTTAGTCTTTTTTTTGTTAATCTTTATCTACTTTGTCATTGCTA
Organism: Halalkalibacter oceani; assembly: GCF_040544555.1. Lineage (NCBI taxonomy): Bacteria > Bacillati > Bacillota > Bacilli > Caryophanales > Bacillaceae > Halalkalibacter > Halalkalibacter oceani. The sequence continues at coordinate 52,769 of NZ_JBEPKD010000021.1, read as the reverse complement.
AGCAAGACAGAGCCGCTAAGCGGAGACTAAAAAGCCGATAAGAAAACCGCACAGCGGCTTTTCTTATCAGCGGCGTGCGGAGCCGTTACAATCATTTAAGGCCGTCTGAAATCGGGGTTCTTTCAGACGGCCGTAACGCCCGAAGCCATCGCCCTTCCACGAATTATTCTATCCTTTCTTATCGTTCAAAAAAAACGCATGAGATCAGTGTTTTGCACTTGACCTCATGCGTTTATTCACATTTTTATTTTTTCAAGTTATAAAACGCGTTAATGCCGCCGTAGGTTGCTACGTTGGCAAGCTCGTCCTCAATGCGGAGCAGCTGATTGTACTTCGCGACGCGGTCTGTCCGTGATGGCGCACCCGTCTTAATTTGACCGGCGTTTGTCGCGACGGCGATATCCGCAATCGTCGCATCTTCTGTTTCACCAGAACGGTGAGAGATGACAGCCGTGTAGCCGGCGCGCTTCGCCATTTCAATCGCTTCAAAGGTTTCTGTCAACGTTCCGATTTGGTTCACCTTAATAAGAATCGAATTGCCGACCCCTTTTTCAATGCCTTCTGAAAGCTTCGCCGTATTCGTCACAAACAAATCGTCACCGACGAGCTGAACTTTTTTGCCAAGGCGGTCTGTCAGCAGCTTATGGCCTTCCCAGTCGTTTTCATCCAATCCATCCTCGATTGAAATGATCGGATATTTCGCGACAAGCTCTTCGTAGAAGGACACCATTTCCTCGGAAGAAAGCACCTTTCCTTCTCCAGCCAGGTGGTATTTCCCGTCTTCTTTATTAAACAGCTCAGAAGACGCGACGTCCATCGCCAGCTTGACTTCCTCACCCGGCTTATAGCCTGCTTTTTCGATCGCTTCAATAATCGTTGACAGGGCTTCTTCGTTTGATGAAAGGTTCGGCGCAAATCCGCCTTCATCGCCGACTGCCGTGTTGTAGCCTTTGCTCTTCAGTACAGCCTTCAGGTTATGGAAAATTTCCGCTCCCATCCGCAATGCTTCACGGAAGTTTGGCGCACCTACCGGCATTACCATGAATTCCTGGATATCAACATTGTTATCGGCATGCTCCCCGCCATTGATGATATTCATCATCGGCACCGGAAGCTGCTTCGCATTGAATCCACCCAAATAGACGTACAACGGCAGTCCAAGCGCATCAGCGGCAGCATGAGCGACAGCCATTGACACACCGAGGATTGCGTTTGCTCCAAGCTTGCCTTTATTATCCGTTCCATCAAGCTCGATCATCATCTGGTCGATCCCAACCTGATCAAGCGCGTCAAAGCCGATCAGCTCAGGGGCAATGATTTCATTGACATTATCAACCGCTTGCAGGACGCCTTTGCCCATATAACGCTCGCCCCCGTCACGCAGTTCAACGGCTTCATACTCACCAGTCGAGGCACCACTTGGTACGAGCGCACGGCCCATTGCTCCCGATTCTAAATAAACTTCCACCTCTACTGTCGGATTCCCGCGGGAATCAAGTACTTCACGAGCATATACATCTGTAATCATTGTCATATTACATTCACTCCTTTAGTAAAATATGGGGCGGTTTCAAATGGCGATGGCGTGCTTCACTACCCGCTTACAGAAAAGGGCCCCGGTCTCCTCAGGCGCGAAACCTGTAGTGAGGCCGCTCATCGCTTTTTTAGTTTATCAAATTAAAATAATGGCTTCCCTGTCATTTCAGGCGGCTGTTCAGCCTGCAACAGCTTCAGCACCGTTGGAGCCAGGTCGGCTAAAATCCCATCCGTACGTAACGTTACTCCTTTTTCGGTCACAATAACCGGCACGTGATTCGTCGTATGGGCAGTCATCGGCTTCCCATCCAATGTCACAACTTCGTCAGCGTTACCATGATCCGCCGTGATAATGGCCGCGCCACCTTTCGCCAGAATCGCGTCGACGATCCGACCCAAACATTCATCAACGGTTTCGACCGCTTTTATTGTCGGTTCGAGCATCCCGGAATGTCCGACCATATCAGGGTTGGCAAAGTTTAAAATAATCGCGTCATGGCGGTCAGCCTCAATATCGGCAAGCAGCGCCTCCGTTACTTCATAGGCGCTCATCTCCGGCTGCAAATCATACGTCGCCACCTTTGGAGAGTCAATTAAAATCCGATCCTCTCCCGGAAACGGCTCCTCACGTCCTCCACTGAAAAAGAAAGTGACATGCGGATATTTTTCCGTCTCGGCAATTCGCAGCTGGGTAAACTTCTGCTGCGCGAGCACTTCACCTAGCGTATTATCGAGGTTCGTCGGTTTAAACGCAACAAAGCCATCGACCGTCTCGCTGAAATGGGTCAGGCAGACATAATGAAGCCGCTTCGGCTGCTTCTCCCCGCGGTCAAAGCCGCGGAAATCATCGTTCGTAAATACTTGGGACATTTGAATCGCGCGGTCAGGGCGGAAGTTAAAAAAGATGACCGCATCATCATCCTGAATCGTCGCGACCGGCGCGCCATTTTCGCGGGTGATGACCGATGGAATGATAAATTCATCAAAAATGCCATTCTTGTAATTATCCGTGATCACTTCAAGCGGAGCACTGTAGGTTGGCCCTTCGCCATACACCATCGCGCGGTACGATTTGTTAACGCGCTCCCAGCGCTTATCGCGGTCCATCGCATAATAGCGGCCGTGCAGCGAAGCGATTTCGCCAAGGCCAAGCTCATCGAGCTTTTCCTGAAGACCGCGCACGTAGACTTCGGCCGATGTTTGTCCAACATCACGTCCATCAAGAAAACCGTGAATATAGACGTTGTCGACTTGTTCTCTTTTCGCCAGCTCAAGCAAAGCAAACAAGTGATCAATATGGCTATGAATGCCCCCGTCAGAAAGCAAGCCATAAATATGTAATGCACTTTTCTTTGCTTTCACATGGTTCATCGCATTCAAAAAGGTTTCATTTTCAAAAAACTCACCTTCCCGAATGGAGAGATTAACCCGCGTTAAGCTCTGGTAGACGATCCGGCCGGCACCGATGTTTAAATGACCAACCTCGGAATTTCCCATCTGTCCTTGCGGCAATCCAACCGCCTCGCCCTGGGCTTCCAGCGTCGCATGCGGATACTGCTCCCAATAACGGTCGAAATTCGGCTTCCGGGCCTGCGCCACCGCGTTGCCAATAACTTCATCACGGATCGCAAAACCATCAAGGATAATCAAAGCTACCGGCTTCCTACTCATTGAGCCGCCTCCACTAACGCGACAAACGATGCAGGTTCCAGGCTCGCCCCGCCAACAAGTGCCCCATCAATGTCAGATTGAGCCATATACTCTTTTATATTAGCAGGTTTTACACTTCCGCCATACTGTATTCTGATCGCCTGCGCCGCTTCTGCGGAAAACTGTTCAGCTACCACTTGACGAATATAGCGGCACACTTCATTCGCATCATCAGCAGAGGACGATTTCCCGGTACCGATCGCCCAGATTGGCTCATAAGCAATCACCGTTTGTTTGATTTGCTCCTCATTGAGACCGTCTAGGCCAGCCTCTACTTGAGATTTGACAACGTCATTTGTTTTTCCTGCTTCACGTTCGGCATCCGTCTCGCCGCAGCACATAATCGGAGTCAGCTGATGGGCAAAAGCGGCTTTCACCTTTTTATTGACGGTTTCATCCGTTTCCGCAAACATTTCACGCCGCTCCGAGTGGCCGATAATGACATAGTCGACATTCATATCAGCCAAAGCGACAGGGCTGATTTCTCCTGTGAACGCGCCGCTTTCTTCAAAGTGGACATTTTGTGCACCGACTTTTAAATCCGTTCCAGCTGCTTCCTTCACCAGGCTTTCTAAAAAAAGGGCCGGCGCACAGACGACTGCATCAACCGCTGCTGCTGAAGGAATGCTTTCTTTTACTTCCTGCACAAATTGCTTTGCTTCGCCGAGCGTTTTGTTCATTTTCCAGTTTCCTGCAATAATTGCTTTACGCATTATTTCACCTCTTTTAATTCTTTCCTGCTTATTTATCCGTTAATGCGACAACACCTGGAAGCTGCTTGCCTTCCATAAATTCCAATGACGCACCGCCACCTGTGGAAATGTGGCTCATTTTATCAGCAAGCTTAAACTTTTCCACCGCGGCGGCTGAATCGCCACCGCCGATAACCGAATACGTGTCCGTGCTCGCCGCAAGCGCCTCAGCAACACCTTTCGTTCCTTTTGCAAATGAGTCAAGCTCAAAGACGCCCATCGGGCCATTCCAAATGACGAGCTTCGACTGTTCGATGACCTTACGATATGTATCAATCGTTTTCGGCCCGATATCCAATGCTTCCCAATCGGCGGGAATGGAATCGATATCCACCACTTTTTTGTTCGCATCATCTGAAAAATCATCGGCTACGGTGACATCAAGCGGTAAATGAAACTGTACCCCGTTCGCCTTCGCTTTTTCCATAAATGATGCGGCAAGGTCAATTTTATCTTCTTCCAGCAACGATTTTCCGACTTCATGGCCGCACGCTTTCACAAATGTATAAGCAAGACCGCCGCCGATGATCAAATTGTCGACTTTATCAAGCAAATGATCAATCACGCCAATTTTATCTTTCACTTTAGCTCCGCCGATAATTGCGGTAAATGGCCGCTCCGGATCGGACAGCGCTTTGCCAAGCACATCCAGCTCCTTTTCCATTAAAAATCCAGCCGCCGCCTGAAGATGATGAGCAATCCCTTCTGTCGAAGCATGAGCCCGGTGTGCCGCGCCAAACGCGTCATTGACATACAGGTCCGCCAGTTCGGCAAAGGCTTTTGCCAGTTCAGGATCGTTTTTCTCTTCTCCCGGGTAAAAGCGGACGTTCTCAAGAAGAGCGACTTCGCCGTCCTGTAACGCCGCTGCCGCTTCCTGCGCAACCGGTCCATAAGCTTCCGTAACCATCTTAACGTCTTTTCCAAGCAATTCTCCCAAGCGTGTGGCGACAGGGGCAAGCCGCAGTTCTTCCACCACTTCTCCTTTTGGACGACCAAGATGCGAGGCGAGCAAAACCCGCGCTCCTTGTCCGATTAAGTATTCGATCGTCGGAAGGGCAGCCCGGATCCGGGTTTCATCTGTAATGACCCCATCTTTCATCGGGACGTTAAAGTCTACTCGGCAGAAGACCTTTTTTCCTTTCAGTTCCAAATCATGCAACGTTATTTTGTTCAAGCCGCTAACCTCCTTATTCACCAAAACATTCTACAAACAGCGGAAAAAGAGAGGCAGAATTATTTTTCTCCTCTCTGCATCCGTCTACTTGATTATAGACCTTGCTTCGCCATATATTCAACAAGATCAATCACGCGGTGTGAATAGCCTGATTCGTTATCATACCAAGAGATGACCTTGACCATGTTACCTTCCATCACCATCGTGGAAAGAGCATCGATTGTCGAAGATGCCGGATTGCCATTGTAGTCCCCTGAAACAAGCGGCTCTTCACTGTAAGCAAGAATGCCTTTTAACGGACCTTCCGCAGCTGCCTGGAATGCGGCGTTAACTTCTTCCACTGTCACATCCTGATTCAGTTCCGCTACTAAATCAACTAGTGAAACGTTAGGCGTCGGTACACGCATGGCACCGCCATTCAGCTTTCCTTTAAGCTCAGGCAATACGAGAGCAACGGCTTTCGCAGCGCCTGTCGTCGTTGGAATAATATTTTCCGCTGCGGCACGCGCACGACGGTAGTCTTTATGCGGCAAATCAAGAATTTGCTGGTCATTCGTATACGAGTGAACAGTTGTCATCATGCCGCGCTTGATGCCAAATTTATCATTAAGTACTTTCGCAAACGGCGCAAGGCAGTTTGTTGTACAAGAAGCATTAGAAATGACATGGTGGCTGGCCGCATCATATTTTTCTTCATTTACTCCCATAACAATTGTAATATCTTCATCGGAAGCCGGTGCAGAAATAATGACCTTCTTCGCTCCTGCTTCAATATGTTTTGCCGCATCAGCCCGCTTCGTGAAGAAGCCTGTCGATTCAACAACAATTTCCACTCCGCGCTCATTCCAGGCAAGCTTAGCCGGGTCGCGTTCAGCAGAAACGTTGATTTCCTGCCCGTTCACAATTAACGCATTTTCCTGCACCGACACGTCAGCGTCGAGCTTTCCGTGTACAGAATCATACTTTAACAAGTGAGCTAGCATCTTCGCATCGGTTAAATCATTGATCGCCACTACTTCTACATTCGGGTTTTTCAACGCTGCACGGAAGACATTACGACCAATCCGGCCGAAACCATTAATTCCAATTTTTGTTGTCATCTTACATTCCTCCTAAAAGTTTAAGGCTACTCAGTTTATTTTCGGTGCTGGAAAGTCAATTGCCATTCCATCCACCTTCTACAGTTCATCCGCATGCATCAGACAGTTTCCAGCCATGCTATAGGAAGCCCTGTATTCTTCATTCATTCCCCGGGACACGTAGCAGTGATCTGGCTGCTGCTTCATCTGTAATGAGGACATCGCTCGGCCGGTACTTCATATAAGCCGCAATCGCTTCTGCCTTTGAACGCCCACCGGCAACAGAGATGACATATTTGTGCTCACCTAAATCATCCAGCTGGAGACCGATCGTTCGTTGCTTATGAATCGGCTGACCGGCCCGGTTAAAGTAGTAGCCAAATGCTTCTGCTACCGCCTCTTCCCGTTTCAGCTTATCGATAAACGAACCGGAAGAATCCCGACGCTCCGCCATCATTTGAGCATCACCGATGCCGTGGATAACCGTGCTAGCAGACTTTATCAGCTTTAGGATATCCTGCACGGACGGTTCTAATACAAGCGATGTATACGCCTCTTCACTTAGCTGATCAGGCACATGCAGCAGGCGGTACTGCGCCTTGGCGCGGCTCGCAAACTCGGCACTGATCGTATTGGCCTGATTCTCAACCTGTTCACCAAGCCCGCCACGAGCCGGCACAAACACAACTTCACGCGTTTGCGTATCGGGCGTCATCATTTCCGCGACGGCCGCCAATGTTGTCCCTCCCATTACGGCAACGACATCCTTTGGCCTTAGCCTTGCTTTTAATTCGCCGATACAGGCCCGCCCCATTTCACGCTTCACCCAGGAATCCTCGTCGCTATCTCCGGCGACAACAAGCACCTGCTTTACGCCGAGCTGTTGGGAAAGGCTCACTTCCAAATGCCTTAATCCTAAAAGCTCCTTCATCACATCTTCAAGCTGACTGAAAAGCTGCTCGCCTTCTTCGGTCACACTCATTCCCGAGGTCGCAAAGTGCACAAGGCCCTGCTCTTTCAGAAACGTTACCTCGCCTCTTAGCACCCGCTCTGATAGCTGAAGATTTGTAGATAGACTGCGCCTTCCAATTGGTTGCATCAGCTTAATATAATGGAGAATCCGATAGCGCTTTACCATCACATCAAGCAGATCCGGCAATAATTTCTTTTGGATATCCAATAATCCTTGCATCTGCCACACTCCTAGTTGGACATAATATGTCCCTCATAGACTTTTTCTGTCCCGATATAGCCAAAAAAAGACCAGATCCTTATCTACGCTTTTATTTTAACAAGGATAAGGTCAGGCGACAAGTTATATTTCACTCGAATTTTTTTAAGAAAAGCGCGCAGCGTTTTTCTTAGCTTCCTTCCCTTTCAAGCAAACGCTTCCTTACCTTCTCCTTTGAAATCTGGCCAAAATCGACTTCTTCGGCTCCAATCCGGACGACCGGGATCATAATTTGATACTTTTCCAACAACTGATCGTCCTGATAAATATCAATAATTGTCAGCGTAAACGGAATGTCCCGCTTCAGCTCCTCCAGCACCGTCTCTGCTTTATCACAAAGCGGGCAATCCGTTTTAGACAACAGCTCTACCTCTAGCATCCGTCCTGATCTCCCTTTTTATTCATTTACTCAAAACGCTTTCGTTTAGATGAAGACGGAATTCCCAGCTCATCACGGTATTTGGCGATTGCTCTTCTGGAAACCGTTATCCCTTCCTGCGCTTTAAGCTCCGCTACTATTTTAGCATCTGAAAGCGGCTTTTGCTTATTTTCTTTCGCAATTAATTGCTTCATATGCTCTTTAATCGATTGGCTCGACGCGCTGTCGCCGACGCTTGTTTTCACGGCGGAGGAGAATAGAGCTTTCAGTTCAATGACTCCCCGCGGCGTTTCCGCATATTTATTCGTAGTCGCCCGGCTCACCGTTGATTCATGCACGCCAATTTCGTCGGCGATTTGCTTTAACGTCAATGGCTTCAGCACACCATTATACAGAAAATACTCAACCTGGTGCCTCGCGATCGCCTCACCAACTTTGATAATCGTCTGCTGCCGCTGCTGAATGCTTCGGATCAGCCAGTGTACTTGCTGCACCTTTTCCTTCGCGTATTCTGAAGCGGTTCGATCCTTTGAGCTGAGCAACAATCGTTCATAGTGGGTATTGAGACGAATCGTTGGAATAAGCTCATCATTAAGCTGAACATGGAGCCGGTCCTGTTCTCGGAAAATTTTGATTTCTGGCGTCACAAATGGAATCGGTTCTGCACTAAATTGCAAGCCTGGTCTTGGATCAAGTGTTCGGATCAGGTCATTGACCTTCTGGATATCATGTAATGTTACATGAAGGGCAAGCGAGACGTCTTTCCATTTTCGCCTGGCGAATTCGTCCATATACAGCTCGACGATTTTTTCAGCTAACGGTTGACGCTTCGGCAGCCGCTCCAGCTGCAGCAGCAGACATTCCTGCAAATTTCTCGCGCCGACCCCGGCCGGCTCAAAACGTTGCAGAATCTCCAGCAATTCTTCTCCTTGTTCAACGGTTATTTGCGCCTCTTGACAAATTTCTTCAAAAGGCCGTGAAAAATAACCATCCTCTCTTAAACTATAAATAAAATAAGTAATTAGCTTCTTCGTTTGGTGAGATAGGCGCAACTCGGTGAGTTGGGCGAGTAAATGATCATTTAAACTTCTGCGGTCGATGACGGCATAATCAAGCGGTGACATTCTTTCCTCGCGGCCTGATTGCTCATAGACCGGGTAGGCGTGCACATCAGAAAACTCTTCTTTCACCACTTTTTCATCAGGCTGCTCCTGCACGTCCAGTAACGGGTTTTCAAGCGCCTGCTCCTGAAGGAACGCCGTCAGGTCCGCGGCTGAATATTGCAATAAACGAATCGCCTGACTCAACTCCTGAGTCATCACGAGGCTTGTTGACTGCTGCTGAAAAAGTCCAAATTCCATGCCAAACCTCCTCCCGTTTTTATTATAGCACATTTTCCAACGAAAGCGTTTTCTTATCAATATGCAATACATCTTCCGACGATGCGTGAACCGCTTGGCTGTTTTTTAGTTTTTGTATTCGGAACGTTTGCTGTTTGAGAAATTCAAAAAACGGATAACATGAAAGGAGGGTTTATTTAGCTTGATAGGGAATAGTTATGAAGAAAAGAAGTGTTCTCATTTGACCTTCTTTGACCATTTAGGTATGATGTACATAGAAGTTGCACATGATGATCAAACATTAAGGAGGAACTAGTAATGAACTTAATCCCAACAGTTATTGAACAGACGAACCGCGGAGAGCGTGCTTATGACATCTATTCCCGCTTATTAAAAGATCGTATTATTATGCTTGGAAGCGGAATCGACGATAATGTCGCCAACTCGATTGTCGCCCAGCTCCTGTTCTTACAGGCCGAGGATCCTGAAAAAGATATTTCGCTTTACATTAACAGCCCAGGCGGCTCGATCACAGCCGGAATGGCGATTTATGATACGATGCAATACATTAAGCCTGATGTATCTACAATTTGTATCGGAATGGCCGCTTCAATGGGTGCTTTCCTGCTTGCCGCCGGCCAGAAAGGTAAACGCTTTGCGCTGCCTAACAGTGAAATTATGATTCACCAGCCATTAGGCGGTACACAAGGTCAAGCGTCCGATATTGAAATTCACGCCCGCCGCATTATCGAAATGCGCGAAAAACTTAACCAGATTCTTTCTGAGCGTACGGGTCAACCGATTGAAGTCATCGAGAAGGATACGGACCGCGACAACTTCATGATCGCTGAAAAAGCAAAAGAATACGGCTTGATCGACCAGGTCATCCCGGCAACAACAAAATAATTCAAAAAGGGAAGTTCCGAGTGCGGAACTTCCCTTTTTGATTAGTAGTCAGGGCTTGACTCTTCGACCTCGCTGCTTACGGCTGATCTCAAAAGGAAAAGCACCTTTTGAGTTTCCTTTTCCTCTTCTTCAGCCGATTCAAGGCTGGCAGCGGTTTCGTTCTTCGCTCAGCACGCAGGAAAGAAACCCGCTTTCCTGCGTGCTTCAAAACCCTTGCGAAGACGACTCTCGCTGCTTACGGCCGATCTCAAAAGGAAAATCACCTTTTGAGATCAGCCTTGCAGAAGTTCCGCCGGGATGGTGGTGAGGTCGATGCCCCAGACGAGTGGGACTAAATAATAGACGCTGGCAACAATTAGGGCCGAGCCGACGAGGTTGATGATGAAGCCGGTCCGCGCCATTTCGATTATTCTCAGCTTTCCGGTTCCGAAGATGATCGCATTCGGCGGTGTTCCGACGGGCAGCATAAACGCACAGTTGGCCGCCATCGCACATGGAATCATCAGCGCGAATGGATGAATATTTAACGCGAGAGCCAATGCTGCCACGACAGGGAGAATCATCGTTGCCGTTGCTGTGTTGGACGTGATTTCCGTCATAAACATAATTAGCAACGTCGCCGCTGTAATAATAACGATTAAGTGCAGGCCATCAAGCACGGTCAGCTGTTCACCCATCCAGTCTGATAACCCGGTCTCCCTGAACCCAGATGCAATGGCGAGCCCTCCGCCAAACAGGAGCAGCACTCCCCACGGAATATCGCGTGAATCTTTCCACGATAAGAGGCGCCCTCCGCTTAAGCGGGTTGGAATCGTAAAGAGCAAGACCGCAGCAAGGACGGCGATCATCCCGTCCGAAAGGCCTGGAATCACATAAATTCCGCCTTCCGACCAGAGAAAACTGCGTGAAATCCACATAAAAGCCGCAAAGATAAAGACAGCGCTGACCATTTGTTCTTCATATTTAATTTTGCCAAGCTTCTGTCTTTCCTGTTGAATTAATTCTTTTCCGCCAGGCAGCTGAGTCAGCTTCACTTTAAAAGCGGATTTGCTTAAATAGAGCCAAGTGAAAATAAGCATGACAATGACGACCGGAACAGCAAATAACATCCACGTTGCAAATGAAAGCGTTATCCCAAACAGCTGCTCTAATTGACCGGCAAGGATGATATTCGGCGGTGTGCCGATTAACGTACCGAGTCCGCCAATCGTTCCAGCGTAGCCGATACTGAAAATAAGCGACTTCTCAAATTTCGGCAGTTCTTTTTCATCCGGCTTCCCTTTCAGGACATCGGCGACCTGGGCTGTGATCGCCAGGCCCATCGGAATCATCATCATGACGGCAGCCGTGTTCGAGACCCACATCGACAAAAATCCGGTCGCGACCATAAAGCCAAGCAAAATCCGTTGTGTGCTCGTGCCGATGACGGCGATAATAAACAGAGCCATCCGTTTATGAAGATTCCATTTCTCCATCGCCGTAGCGATAAAGAAACCACCAAGAAATAAGAAAATGATGTCATCACCGTAGGAAGACGCTACTGCATTGCCCTCCATCGCTCCCATAATCGGCAATAAAATTAACGGTAATAAGGACGTAGCCGGAATTGGAATCGCTTCTGTAATCCACCATGTTGCAATCCAAAGCGTAACGGCGAGAACAGCCTTCCCTTCAGGCGCCAACCCTTCCGGATGAAAAAACAGCATCGTGACAAGAAACAAAGCAGGACCAAGCAAAAGACCGATAAGCTGCGCCTGCGAGTACGGACGCGACGGCTTTTCCGAAGGGGGACGCGGCTCCCTTCCGCCGAGAGACTCATCCGTGCCTCCCTGTCCGGCCGCCGCCGCATTGCTGCCCGCATGTTTATGCAAAGCAAATATGTTTAACAGGTTTTTCGTACGTTGATGTTGTTTCCAAAGATTTTCCCATGTTGACGTAAGCAAATTGTTCATTCTTATCTCCCTTTCATGAAATCGCTTACAGTTATTTTCTTAAATCTTACAACTTTTGTATAGTTTTTTTAACTAAATGAAATCAGATTGTTCCAACACTTTTTTTCCACTTTCAGCAAGGCGGTATTGCTGAAGCGGGCGACCGAAGCTGTGATAGACGACATCCTTTTGAATCCAGTTCTGCTGCTCGAAGTAGCGCAAGTATTTACGCAAGGACACATGGGAAACGCCTATCATGTCGCTTAGTTCAGTTGCCGACTTCCAGCCCTCCTGCGCTGCCATCGCCTGCAAAATCCGGATACATGTTTCCTTCGTAATGCCTTTCGGAAGAACATAGCTGCTTTTCGGCTGTCCCGGCTGACGCGGATAAAAGAAACGGTCAACCTCTTCCTGCCGGAAATGAGCAGAAGACACGGCCATCTCATCCTTGTAATGCAGCAGCGCTTCCTGAAAGCGCTCAAATGTGAACGGTTTGATTAAGTAGTCGATGACGCCGTAACGGTAGCCTGTCTGCACAGATTGCTGGTCATTCGCTGATGTGATCAGAATGACATCGACATTCACATTTTGCGCTCTGATTTTTTTCAAGAGATCGAGGCCGTTTTGGTCATGAATATAAATGTCAAGTAAGACAAGATCGACTTCCGGCTTCTTGACCAGCTGCTCACCCTCTTCAATTGTTGAGGCGCTGCCAAGCCATGAAAAGCCATCAACCTTTTCAACATATTTACGGTGAAATTTAGCGACAAGTGGATCATCTTCAACGGCTACAATTTTAATCATGCTGCTCATCCCCTGTTTTCTGATTATGTGACGTGATTGGCAGGCTGACGCGAAAGGTCGTTCCGACTCCCGGTTCTGAAGCGACATGATAATTGCCGGCTGCCGCCTGGATCGCCTTGATCATGATCGACAGTCCGTATCCTCTGTTCATTCCCTTCGTCGAGACTCCTTTTTCCAGCAGCACAGGCAGGCTCTCCTGCGGAAAGCCGCGACCATTGTCCCGAAGCTGATAAACCATTTCTCCGTTTTCAACTTCAAATGTCAGCTCAACTTGCTTCTCCTCTTGGCCAACCATCGCTTCGACCGCGTTTTCAAGGCTGTTTCCTATAATGGTAATCCAGCGGTCAACCATCACGGGATCGTCCAGTGTCGGCCACTTTCTCGCTCCACGCAGCTCGATGCTAATATTGGCACGCTCCAGCCGCTCCATTTGACTGAATACAAAGCCGGCAATCGCCACATCGTCAATATGGGCCGAGATCCGCCCTGTTTCCTTCTGGTAATTTTGCGACAAATGTTCAACATATTCTTTCAACTCATCATAGGATTCCGTATAAACCATCGCGCTAATAATATGAAGCTTATTCATAAATTCATGTGTCTGCATCCTTAACGTATGAGCGTAGGACTCTACCCCGGAGAGCTGCTTCATCACCGCATCAAGCTCATTGCGGTCACGGAAAGTGACCAATGCACCGACGCATTCCCCGTCGACAATTACCGGCACCGAGCTCGTCATCATGTCAAACTGCCCGAGCTGAACAACCTGATCGTAGACGGCTTCCTTGTTTATAATTTGCGGCTCAAGGGTAAGAGCGGGCCACACCCTACTGATCGGCTCTCCCGTCAAGCTTCCTTGATAGCCTGCCGTTCGTAATAATTGTTCGGCTGCCCGGTTTGTGATAATGATTGTCTGATCGGCATTGACCGCCACGATTCCTTCCCCGACACTTTCCAGCATCGCCTCGCGCTCCTGCATCATTTTGGCAATCTCCCACGGTTCAAGATTGAATAAAGTTTGCTTCAGCCTGCTTGCCAAGACATAGGAGCCGAGCAGACCAAGCATCAAACTGATCGCCGTCCCGAAAAAAGTGCTGCGAATGCTTTCCCATACAGCTCCATCAATGAATTCTGTGGAAATGCCGACCGAAACGGCGCCGATTTGCCGGCCTTGATGAAACACCGGCTCAAAAGCCCGCATCGATGGACCCAACGTCCCAACCGCTTCCGACGTATAGGTCTTTCCTTCGAGGACATCTCCGACATCACCGCCGACGAAATGCTGACCAATCCGTTCTTCCACTGGATGGGTCAAACGGACTCCCTCCATGTCAACGATGACGATATATTGCAGCTGATGACTTTCGCGTATGCTTTTTGCCAAATTCCGCAGCTCCTCACTCGCTTCGCCGGCTTCGAGCGCCTCTGCGACGAGCGGCATTCTCGCAAAGTGACTCGCACTTAAGCTTGCTTTGCTGGCGAGTGCTTCTTTCGTCTGAACAGCTTGACCATAGCCGATCACCAGCCCCATCACAAGCAGCGTTAGGCATAGTAAGCCACTGGAAAATAACATCATCTGATAAGTAAGTGGAAGACTTCTTTTCCTCATAGGCTGCTCTCTCCTCGTTCAACATTCTTCAACCTTTTAAAAATACCATAATTTTGCTTGAAGAAAAACGAAGAAGACATGCGAGCGAGCATCGCCCCAGCTAGTTGATCATTCTCCGCAGCTTCACGATGACAACGTCCGCACCTGACTGACAGCCGCTTAACAGATAGAAAGCTTCCTCATTACCGCGCTCCTCCCGAATGATGCCATTACAGCTCATTTCTGCTTTCACCGGCCCCGAGCCTCTGTATTGATCCTCGGAACGATCGACTTCAACCTTTATTTTCTCTCCGTCATACTCAAGATCATATAATAGTGGATCCCCTTCATTTGTATATTCAACAATCCGCACCTGGTCAGGCGTCTTCCCCTCGACATTTGTTAAAAACGTCTGCAAAACAGCAACGTTATAGACATCTCCGTGTACGTTGATCACATCGCCATTTTCAATCCCCTGCTCAAAATCGTAGGAACAGGCAGCTAACGTGACCGTCATCACCAAAAGCATCGCGTACATTAAACGGTTCATCTTATCCCCCCTTGAATAGAACGACTGTCCCTGCTTGAAAGTTGCCGTATCATAATCAGTAAAATAAAAGGGGCTCAGACAAAAGGTTGTTTTCCCTTTTGCCCGGCCCCTAAAGTCACGATGATGACTGCTTTATTCTGATTCAATGAAAGCGACCAACGCTTCCAATGCTTCTTCCTCGTCTCTGCCCTCCGTCACAAGCGTAATTTTCGCTCCGTGGCCAACGGCAAGGCTCATTAAGCCCATAATACTTTTCGCGTTAACTTTCTTGCTCTCTCTTTCAATGTAAACATCTGAATTAAAACGGTTCGCTTCCTGTACGAACAATGCAGCCGGTCTGGCCTGCAATCCTGTTTTTTTCTTAACAACTACCTCTTTTTTTACCATAATTGTATTCCTCCTTAGCTTTATTCGTTTATTTTTTTGCTGTAAACGGTTGCCCATTTCGAAGTTTATCGGCAATTTCATCGATTTTGCGCAGGCGGTGATTGACACCCGACTTGCTCACCTTCCCGCTTTCGACCATTTCACCGAGCTCCTTAAGCGTTACATCCTGATGCGCCACGCGAAGCTCGGCAATCTCCCTCAGCTTCGGCGGAAGCTGACTTAAGCCAATTTCACGCTCCAGAAAGCGAATGTTCTCAACCTGCCGCAACGCCGCTCCGACCGTTTTGTTCAGATTAGCGGTTTCACAATTGACAAGCCGATTAACTGAATTTCGCATATCCTTCATAATTCGGACATCCTCAAAATAGAGCAACGCTTGATGGGCCCCAATAATACTGAGAAACTCTGTAATTTTTTCGCTCTCTTTTATATACGTGATGAACCCCTTTTTACGTTCCAACGTTTTGGCATTTAATTGATATTCGTTCATCAATTCACATAATGACTGATTATGCTCGCCGTAGAGAGAGAAGATCTCAAGATGATAAGAGGACGTTTCCGGATGATTGATCGAGCCTCCCGCGAGAAAAGCTCCCCGCAAATAGGCGCGCTTGCAGCATGGAGATTTCGTAATTTCCTTTGAAATCGTCCGGACAATGACGAATCCTTCCTCTAAAATACCCAAGTCCTCTAAAAGCATTTTCGCCTCATGCTTCATCCGTACAAGGTAGACGTTATTTTTTTTCAGTCTCATTTTCTTACGAACGAGCAGCTCTACAAAGATTTCAGCATACAGTCTTTTGATCAAGACATAAATCCGTCTGGCAATCGCGGCATTTTCCGTTGTGACATCTAAGACGAGCTTCTTTTGATTAAAGGAAAGCGACCCGTTCATCCGAATGAGTGCGGCCAGCTCCGCTTTTGCACAACAATCCTCTTGTTCAAGCTGCGTTAATTCTTTTTTTGTGGTCGCGGCAAAAGACACAGTACTCACTCCTTTCGGCCGAGGGCGGCAGCTTTGCTACCTTCCGAGCAGCCAACCTCTTGATACGTACTTTATGATGAAAGATTTAGCAGGGCATGGGATACTTTCACAGCATCATGCCGCAGCATATGATGCCACTCCAGGACAAACCGGTCTGCTATAATTTCGACCCCCATATGACGTAACCGGTTCTGATCCACGACAACCTGGCTCGCGCCTTCCTCCGCATACCTTACCTGCAAAGCGGATGAAACGGGTGAGCTGTGGACAAGAATGTCTTCGACAAGCCCCTCTCCGCAATGGTCGACAATCGCCTGCAAATGATCAGCAGCGGAATAACCGTCCGTCTCACCTTCCTGGGTCATGACATTGCATATATACACTTTTCTTGCTTTTGCCTTTCGGATCGCCTGCGAAATTCCCGGAACGAGTAAATTTGGCAGGACGCTTGTGTACAAGCTTCCTGGTCCGAGGACAATCAAGTCTGCTTCCTCAATCGCCTGGATACTCTCCTGCAACGGTTCCACTTCCTCAGGTGTCAGAAAAACACGCTTGATTTTCTTGTGAACCCGCGGAATTTGTGATTCCCCCGTGACAATGCTTCCGTCCTCCATTTCAGCGTGAAGAACGATGCTGCGATTGGCCGCAGGATAGACTTTTCCCCTGACGTTTAACACCTTAGAAAGCTCTGATATCCCCCGAGCAAAATCGCCTGTAATCGACGTCATCCCGGCCAGAAGCAAATTTCCAAGTGAATGACCTGATAAGCCATTTCCGTTTTCAAACCGGTGTTGAAAGAGCTGCTCGACTAAAGGCTCAACTTCCGCTAACGCGACAAGAACGTTGCGGACATCCCCCGGCGGCGGAATATCTAATTCCTTGCGCAGCCTGCCTGAGCTTCCGCCATCGTCGGCGACTGTGACAATCGCCGTAATCGAAACAGGGAATGTTTTCAGTCCTCTCAGCAACACGGACAGGCCCGTTCCTCCCCCAATGACAACAATATTCTTTTTTTTCACGTAATCCTTTCCTTCCCTTTGTCAATATCCCGATGACTGACATGGAGCATATATTCTTCAGAGAAGGCTTTACCGAAATACTCCGCAAGTGTCACCGAGCGATGCTTGCCGCCAGTGCAGCCAATTCCAATGACGACCTGGCTTTTCCCTTCCCGCTTATACTGCGGGAGCATAAACGAAAGAAGATCGGTCAGTTTTTCCACGAATGTTTGCGTTTCCGACCACTTCATCACATAGGAGGAAACCTCCTCCTCCAGCCCCGTTTTCGGACGCATATGGTCGATGTAATGAGGGTTGGGCAGAAAGCGAACATCGAAGACGAGATCAGCGTCAATCGGAATCCCGTATTTAAAACCAAATGACATAATGTTTACCGAAAAAGGATGGCGCTCCGTTGAACAAAAGCGCTGAATAATACGCTCGCGCAATTGAATCGGCTTCAAATCAGTCGTATCAATAATCTGCTGACTTCGCCCTTTCAATTCCTCCAGCATTTCCCGCTCAAGCTGAATCCCTTCAAGTGGAAGACCGTTCGGAGCAAGTGGATGAGAGCGTCTCGTTTCCTTGTAACGCTGGACGAGCTTCGCATCCTTCGCATCCAAATAAACAATCTGCACCTTCAGATTCATATCAGGCGGCTGCGTAATGGAATCAATCGCTTCAAAAAGATGGTCGAAAAACTTTCTGCCGCGCAAATCGATGACGAGAGCGACTTTATTCATTTTTCCGTTTGAGCCGTCAATCAGTTCGACAAATTTTGGAATAAGCGCCGGGGGCAAATTATCAACACAGAAATAGCCAAGATCCTCAAAGCTTTGCATCGCTACAGTCTTTCCGGCCCCTGACATACCTGTAATAATGACAATTTGAATTTCTTCATTTTCCGCTTTCATCGTTTGCTCCCCCCCATCCCTTTTTTATGTATATTCAGGCTCTAAGCGATAAGATAGTAAATCAAAATCCTTCGTATAATAGAACGTGCCAAACATCATCCCTTTTTCCTTTAAAATGTGATGAAAGATATGCTTATCCCCTTCAGCCATCGGCAGATTGCTCACTTCTCCGATTTCCTTCCAGGCAAGCTTTCCTTCAGGAGATGTTGCAAGGAGTTCGCCGGAATAGTTGGTGGCCTGAAAGGTAAACATCATCCACTCCTTAACCGGCTTGTCATTATCCATGATGATCATCGTCAGCACAGCCCGCAATTGGCAATCTTTCAGCGAAATACCTGTTTCCTCACGAAACTCGCGCTCTGCTGCTTCCTTTATTGATTCTCCCTGTTCCATTTTCCCGCCTGGAGCGACCCACCAGCCGCGTCTCGGCTTTTGTAATAACAGGGCTTTATTTCCTGATGTCAAGATACAGTTTGCTACTCGTTGCAATCCATTCACCTCAGTTCTCCTATCCACTTATTATACAATTAATCCAAACGTCTCACAATTCCTAAGCTATACACTGTGAGAAGAAAAAGTGAAAGTTACACCGGATGTGGAAGGTACACGCACTGAGGTGACAAGCAACAGCATGATGTAAGCCCTTACTTATTTGCGCAGCAAGGAAACTGGAGGAAATGAAGTTAAAAAAAGGGCACGGACGCAAAGGTCCGTGCAACAATTATATAAAAAAGGGGGTCAATTACTTAATCCTATAGTAACCCTTTTTTATTTCACATGTGTTACAGAAGCATTAAGAACGAATGACGTTTCTTATCTTGATCAAGCGTTCAGCTTATCTTCAAGGCTTTCCAGATAATGCTGGACATTTTGCGCCGCCAAACTACCGTCTCCTGTCGCCGTCACAATTTGCCGTAATGATTTTTCCCGGATATCGCCAGCGGCAAAAATCCCCGGCACCTTCGTTTCCATCTCTTCATTTGTCACGATATAGCCTTCGTCGTTAGTGATTCCCAAGGAAAGCACGCTGCTGTTTAACGGCAGCAATCCAATATAAATAAAGACGCCATCCGTTTTAAATTCGCGCTGTTCTCCTGTTTCTGTACTCTCAAGCGTCACGCTGCCGACCTTGCCATTTTCCGCGTTGATTTCCTTGACGACATGATTCCAGATGAAATCAATTTTTTCATTTTGAAAGGCGCGGTCTTGAAGAATCTTTTGCGCACGCAGCTGATCGCGACGGTGAACAACCGTTACCTTTGAGGCAAAGCGCGTTAAATAGACCGCTTCCTCAACGGCGGAATCGCCGCCGCCGACGACGACAAGCTCTTTTCCTTTAAAGAATGCACCATCACACACCGCACAATAGGATACCCCGCGTCCACCTAATTCCTGTTCCCCGGGAACGCCGAGCTTTTTGTATTCCGCGCCGGTAGCAACGATGACGGCACGGGCTTTGTATTCCTTGCTTCCCGCTTTCACGAGCTTCCATTCCCCTTGATCGACGATTTCTTTAATGTCGCCATACCCATATTCGGCGCCGAATTTCTTCGCATGCTCGAACATTTTATTGGAAAGCTCCGGACCGAGAATATGGTCAAAGCCCGGATAGTTTTCTACATCCTCTGTGTTTGCCATTTGTCCGCCCGGCACACCACGCTCAAGCATGAGGGTTGACAGGTTGGCGCGTGACGTATAGACGGCCGCCGTCATTCCTGCCGGTCCCGCCCCGGCGATAATGACATCATATACTTTTTCTTCAGTCATGGTTCTTCACTCCTTTTCCAGCTTGTACTCACTTTTATCTTTATCCAGTCATATCGTAGCCAAAAAGCGGCCCTTTGTCTAACTTCCTGCTCAGTTATTCAGCCCAAATCTGATACCGTAGCTCACTAAGCGACAGCTTAGATTGTAAAAACCGCTCCGCTTGCCGACACGAAAGCCTCGCAGCCCGTTCAATCAGCTGCTTCGCCTTTTTTTCCTCACCGACATGAGCAAGCGCGACCGCATAACAAAAGAGAAGCGCCGGCCTCTGTTCCAGCTGCCATTGCTGTAATTCCTTCAGCCTCTCATAGGCCTCCTGATAGTGGCCGACCGCGCATAACGTTTCGGCTATTTTGATATAGTGATCTTCCTGAAGAGGATAGACATTTTTTAACGTGCGTATATAATGGTCTGCCTGCTTAGCATCCCCTTTTTCGGTATAAAACAATGCAAGGTTGCAAATGGCGATCAAATTTCCTTTATCCTTTTCCAATACAGCTTCGCATATCGCAAATGCCCGCTGCTCCCCCTGTCTGAACAAGGCCTCCGCCAAATGGTTGTGAGCGGCCCAGCAGGTTGGATGATCGTTAACAATCGCTTGCAGGATCGGAATGGACGATTGGACTTCCCCTTTACGCAGCAGTCTGTGGGCATACTCATGTCTGGCAACCAGCTCATCCTCCTGTGCGTCCAACTCCTCCCAATCATCGTCCTCTTCCCGTTCAAACTGCAGCAAATCAAGCAGTTCATACGCATCCGCAGAGAAACGCTCATTCGGATGAAGCTCTAAATAGCGCAAAGTGGCGCGTTCCGCCTGTTCAAACAGACCTAAATAAGCGTAATTATTGGCCATGAAAAAATAACATTCCGCTAATTTGTCCCCTTTTTCATTCAGGACATCATGCAAAATATCATTGGAACGCTCATATTCGCCGAGCTCTGAAAGCACAGCTGCGAGCTGAATGCGAAAGACAGGCTCCTGAGCTGTGAGCTTTACCGCTCGTTCAAAAAGCCTGACTGCTTTTTGCAAATGATTTTTGCGGTAGGCCTCAAGTCCGCGTTGAAAAAAATAATCGCCGTTTTGATACAATGGAACGACCTTGCGTTTGTTTTGTTCATTTTGTGGTGTTACATCCATGAAGTTATGGTCCTCCAGCTTCTCATCATACCACCTAGTATACATCATTTTAACAATGAACAGTACTATGTTGTTCGATAACACGTCTATCAAAAAGCTTCCGAAAAAAATGACGAATTGTAAAATAAAAAAACATGAGCTGCAGCAGTTCATGTTTTTGGCAAAGACTATTCATATTAATCAAATTTCCTGTGCTTACTTGCCCGCTACTGTGGGTAGGAATGAACAATCGTACCATCATGATCGTACGCGGTTATTGAAAAAGACAGGAGCTCTTCGTCGGTCATTCGTAAAAAAAGACGTGTCTGATGAGTTCCGGTGATAAAATCAGTGATTTCATACAGGTTCTCATTTTGTTCGACAATCACTTTATTGACAGCAGGATTGTCAATCATCCCAAAGAAAAAAGACTTATTTTCATTTGAGCCGGCATCTGAATAGCCCGCGCCCCCTAACACGACATTTGAATCTGTCTCTTCGATTGGAATACTCCCCAACAAAGCCTCACCTTGATGAAAGTCAACTAGATCCCACGTCCCGAACAGGTTCTTTTCTAATCTCCCAAGATGGAGAAAGTCGCTCGTTCGAAAAAAGACAAACCAGTCATCATCGATCTGCTCGATGGCAAGAACATCCGTCACCTGCATCGTCCACGGTTCCGTTATTCGATAGATGTCCCCTTCGTGCGGATCGCGTTGATGAAGAAACACGTAAAACAAGAAGAGACATACGATTAAAGATGAGATTATCAGCTTTCGTCTCATTGATTTTCTCCTCGTTATTTTTGTCTTTCCCCAACTTAGCCAAGCCTGCCATCCGTGTAACACGCGAAGCCGACGCCCTTCCTCGAATCTACCTGAAAGTTTTATACTTTCTTAGCTCATAAAAAAAGCCTAAACCGGGCTCTCCCCCGCTTCGCTCTGCCCGTCTTCACCAGAAGAGCACTGGTAAAGAACTATTGGGGCAGGCTTCGCTGGAGGAGGGGTCCGCTCATAAAAAAAGCCTAAACCGGGCTCTCCCTCGCTCCGCTCTGCCCGTCTTCACCAGAAGAGCACTGGTGAAGAACTGTTGGGGCAGGCTTCGCTGGAGGGTTCGCTCATAAAAAAGCCAAAACCGGGCTTTTTTATGAGCTACTGTGGCGTTCTTCGAGGACGCTTAGGACTTGGTCGAGGGGGAGTTTTTGTTCGCGCAGAAGGACGAGAAGGTGATAGAGGAGGTCGGCGACTTCCCATTTCAACTCTTCGTGATCACGGTTTTTCGCGGCGATAATCACTTCGCCCGCTTCTTCTCCTACTTTTTTCAGGATTTTGTCGACGCCTTTTTCAAATAAATACGTCGTGTAAGCGCCCTCTGGCATTTCCGCTTCCCGTTTGGCGATAACCTGCTCCAGCTCATTAATAATCGCAAAGCGGTCTTGGCTTGTCTCGTTCTTTTCCTCCGTCAGCAAGGAGTCACTAAAGCACGAGTACACTCCTTTATGGCAGGCCGGACCGGCCGGATCTACAAGAACGACAAGCGCGTCGGCATCGCAGTCAAAGCGGATATCCACAATTTTCTGCGTGTTGCCGGACGTTGCTCCTTTGTGCCACAGCTCCTGGCGCGAGCGTGAATAGAACCATGTCTCCCTCGTCTCAAGCGATTTCTCAAGCGACTCCTTGTTCATATAAGCTAACGTCAGCACTTCCTTGCTTTGGGCATCCTGGACGATTGCCGGAACGAGGCCGTTCTCATCAAAGTTGATCTCTTGTTTTGTCATCGTATGCTCACTCCCTGCTCTTTTAAGTACCCCTTGACCTGGGCGACTGATGTTTCTTTATAATGAAAAATCGAAGCTGCCAGCGCTGCGTCCGCCTTCGCTTCCTGAAAAACAGCGGCGAAGTCTTCCTTTTTTCCTGCCCCGCCGGAGGCAATCACAGGAACGGTCACAGCTTCACTGACTGTTTTCGTTAATGCCTGATCAAAGCCGGTCTTCGCTCCGTCCTGATCCATGCTTGTCAGCAAAATTTCTCCCGCACCAAGCCGGACGGCTTCCTGCGCCCAGGCGACGACCTCCCAGTCAGTCGGTGTCCGTCCACCGTGGGTGTAAATCCGCCACGAACCGAGATCTGGATCGTACTTCGCATCAATCGCGACGACGATACATTGCGAACCAAAAAAGTCCGCACCCTCGCGAATCAGCTCCGGACGCTTGACAGCCGCTGTATTAAGCGACACTTTATCGGCGCCGGCGCGCAGCACGCGCTTCATATCGGCAAGAGAGTTGATCCCGCCGCCGACCGTAAATGGAATCGCCAGCGTTCCCGCCACCTGCTCGACGACTTCAATCATCGTTTCCCGGCCTTCATGCGAGGCGGAAATATCAAGAAAAACGAGTTCATCGGCGCCTTCCTGATCGTAAAACGCCGCCAGCTCGACCGGATCGCCGGCATCGCGAAGATCGACGAACTGCACGCCTTTCACAACGCGTCCTTCTTTTACATCAAGGCAAGGAATAATACGTTTTGTCAGCATTCTACTCCTCCCCTTTCAACGCCTCGGCAAGCGTAAACTGATTCGTGTAGAGCGCCTTTCCGACAATCGCGCCGCTCACTCCTCGCTTCGAACGTTGACGAAGCTCCGTTAAATCCGCTAATGAGCTGACACCTCCGGAAGCGATGACCTGCTTTCCTGTTGCTTCAGCGAGCGCCGTAATCGCTTCTGTGTTCGGCCCTGATAGCATTCCGTCACGTGAAATGTCGGTAAAAATAAACACCTCTGCTCCGAAGCGGGCCAGCTCCTGCGCCAGCGTCTCAGCTTTAACAGATGACGTTTCCAGCCAGCCTTCCGTCGCGACATAGCCGTCGCGCGCATCGAGACCGATCGCAATCCGTTCTCCTCCATATGTAGCGAGCATCTCTTTCGTAAATGCCGGATCGTTGACGGCGACACTGCCAAGAATGACACGGTCGACTCCTTGGTCGAGATAATAAGCGACATCGTCCGCTGTGCGGATGCCGCCGCCAACCTGGACCCGGACGTCTAGCTCTTTGGCGACCCGAAGAACATACTCATGATTAATTCTTTTTTTTGCCTTGGCCCCGTCCAGATCGACCATATGAATCCATTCCGCTCCCTCTTCGACAAACTGCTGCGCCATCGCGAACGGAGAATCGCCATAGACGGTTTCCTCATTATAATCTCCCTGCTTCAGTCGAACGCACTTCCCGTCACGCATATCAATTGCTGGATAAATGACAAACTTACTCACTTTTTCTGCCTCCTTGTGCGACTAGCTCACCAAAATTGCGAAGAATGCTCATCCCGACATGGCTGCTTTTTTCCGGATGAAATTGAGTGCCGAGGACGTTGTCCCGTCCGACGACCGCCGGAACGGTTCCGTCATACTCACTCGTCGCAATGAGCACATCGCGGCTTCCTTCCTTGACGACATATGAATGGACAAAATAGACATGGCCTTCTTCGACATTTCTGAGCAGCGGATGGCCCGGCTGCTGAAACGTCAGCTTGTTCCACCCCATATGCGGCACTTTGTAGCTTGCGCCATCAGCCGTCTGCCCGCTGAAGCGCTCCACACGTCCCGGCAGCAGCTTTAGCCCTTCCGTCAGTCCGTGTTCATCACTTTCTTCAAATAAAAGCTGCATGCCAAGACAAATACCAAGCAGCGGCTTGCCAGCCTCGGCCCATTCCCGTAAAAAGGAGCTAAGTCCCATTTGATTCAATGTCGCCATCGCATCAGGAAAAGCCCCGACTCCAGGCAGCAGCAACCCGTCCGTTTTTTGTAAAACATCACTATCATCCGTTAAGACATACGGCAGTTCAAGCCGTTCGAGCGCTTTGCTGACACTATGCAAATTTCCCATTCCGTAATCGACGATGCCAATCATGTTTTATAACAATCCCTTCGTTGACGGGACGCCTTTCACCCGTTCGTCTATACTTGTTGCTTCATCGAGAGCGCGTGCCAATGCTTTGAATACCGCTTCAATCATATGATGCGTATTAAAGCCATAATGCACGATGACATGAAGGTTCATCCGCGCCTCAAGCGCCAGCTTCCACATAAATTCATGGACGAGCTCCGTATCAAATGTCCCTACCTTCTCTTTTGGAAATTCAGCGCGAAACTCCAAATGAGGACGATTGCTTAAATCAACGACAACCTGGGCTAACGTTTCATCCATTGGCACAAAGGCGTTGCCATAACGGCGAATCCCTTTTTTATCGCCGAGCGCTTCCTTGATCGCCTGTCCGAGGACGATGCCGATATCTTCTGTTGTATGATGGTCATCGACATCCGTGTCCCCATTCGCTTCCACCATTAGGTTGTAATGACCATGCTTTGTGAACAAGTCGAGCATATGTGTTAAAAACGGAACCCCCGTCTCAAGCTCAGATTTTCCTTCTCCGTCAATTGTAAAATCGAGCTTGATTTGCGTTTCACCTGTATTGCGTTCAATTTGTGCGCGTCGCTCTGTCATTTGTTTCCCTCCAACCTGATATCAATTGCTCTGGCGTGAGCTTCGAGTCCTTCCAAGCGGGCGAGGGCGGAAATTTTCGAACCGTTCGCCTCCAAGGCTTCTTTACTGTAGGCAATAATACTTGATTTTTTAATGAAATCATCAACATTTAACGGACTGGAAAAGCGCGCCGTGCCGTTCGTCGGCAGGACGTGATTCGGTCCGGCGAAATAGTCTCCGACCGGTTCCGAACTATACGAGCCGACAAATATCGCTCCGGCATGACGGATTTTACCGACAAGGTTCATCGGCTCCTTCGTCAACAGCTCCAAATGCTCAGGCGCAAGCTCATTGACGACATGAATGGCTTCGGCGATGTCCCGCGCTACATAAATGACGCCGTAATCGCGAATCGAGGCGGCAGCAATGTCTTTCCGTGGCAAAAGCGCCAGCTGTTTTTCGACTTCTACTGAAACTTGTTCCGCCAGCTCGTTTGAGGTCGTCACGAGCACGGCCGAAGCTCGTTCATCATGCTCGGCCTGTGAGAGCAGATCGGCGGCAATATACCCCGGGTCGCCTGTCTCATCCGCCAGTACGACAATTTCGCTCGGGCCGGCGATCATATCGATATCGACCTTGCCGAATACCGCCCGCTTTGCCAAGGCGACGTAAATATTGCCTGGTCCGGTAATTTTATCAACCGGTGTGATGCTTTCCGTTCCGTAGGCAAGCGCAGCGACCGCCTGGGCGCCGCCAACCTTGTAAATTTCCTCCACGCCCAATTCACTTGCGGTTACAAGCACACCGGCCGGCAAGCTTCCATCAGCCTGCGGCGGCGATACCATGACGATCCGTTTCACCCCTGCAACCTGGGCTGGGATGACATTCATCATAATCGAAGACGGATACGCCGCTTTCCCACCCGGCACATAGACGCCAACTGAATCCAGTGCCGTTATTTGCTGGCCGAGAATCGTGCCATCCTCTTTCGTCGTCAGCCATGATTGCCGCAGCTGCCGCTGATGAAAGTCGCGAATGTTGGTCATCGCTTCACGAAGTGCTCCGATCAGTTCCTCATCCATTTGCGCATAAGCCGCTTCCATTTCCGCTTCTGTCACGCGCAGCTGGTCAAGCTCCGCTCCGTCCAGCGTTTTTGTCAGCGTATAAAGCGCGTGATCTCCCTGCTCGATCACTTGCGTAATAATGTTATCGACAGCATCACGCTGCATTTCTGTTCCTGTATCCAAATCGCGTCTGAGGCTGACCGATGCCTCGACCTTGACCATTCTCATTCCTCTTCCTCCTCAATTAAGCGGGATAGGCGCTCGACCATTTGATCAATCCGTTCATCCTCCATCCGGTAGCTGACCGGATTCACAATTAAACGCGAGGTGATCGGGACAATCGTTTCCAGTTCGACGAGACCGTTCTCTCTTAATGTTTGCCCTGTCGAAACAATATCGACAATCCGGTCAGCAAGACCAATTAACGGGGCCAGCTCAATTGAGCCGTTAAGCTTAATAATCTCCACCTGCTCACCCTGCTCCTTGAAGTACTGCGTCGCTAAATTCGGATATTTGGACGCAACCTTTGGATTGATATCCGACTTTTCATAGCCTGGAAGCCCGGCAACAGCTAAATAGCAGGCGCTGATTCCAAGATCAAGCACTTCGTAGACGTCGCGCTCTTCCTCGATCATGACGTCTTTCCCGGCAACACCGACATCGGCGACGCCGTGCTCGACATAAGTCGGGACGTCCATTGGCTTCGCCAGAATGAAGCGGAGCTTTTCTTCCGGTACATCGACGATCAGCTTGCGCGAATCATCGAACTCGGCCGGGAGATTGTAGCCCGCTTTCCGCAGCAAGTCCACCGCTTCTTCAAAAATCCGCCCTTTCGGCATTGCTACCGTTAACCATTCTGACATGTTACGCCTCTCCTCTCTTTGCCTTTCCAATATAATAGAGCACATCAGCAAACTGCTCAGACATCCGGTCGACATCGACGACGCCGGCTATATCCTGCAGAATGACCGCTTCGCCCATCTCCCGTAATCGCGCCGCCTCCTGAAAAGCCTCGGCCCGTCTTTCCTTGCTGAACATAATACATGTTTGCTTTGGCTTTGGCGCAGTTTTTCCGATTGCTTCGACCAGCAAGTCCAGTCTCAGACCAAATCCGGTCGCCTGCCCCGGCCGCTTAAACTTGCCAAGCAGCTCATCATATCGTCCGCCACTGCAAAGCGGGACACCGAGCTTGCTGCCATAGCCTTCAAAAACCGCTCCCGTATAATAGCTCATATGCAGGACGAGGTTTAAATCAAGCTTGACGAAATCCTCAATGCCGTAGCTTTCCAGAACATTCCACAATTCCTCCAGCTCGGCCAATGCCGACATTCCCTGCTCGGTCGAAATTAACTCTTTCGCTGAGTCAAGTGTATCTTTGCCGCCGCGCAGCTTCAGCAAACCGAGAAGCCGACGCTGGTCAATCGACGATAATGGCAGGTTTTTCACATGCTCACGAAAGCCGACATAATTTTTTTCATACAGAAATCTGCGTAACGTATCGGCCCGTTCAGCATTGCCGACAATATCAAGCAAAAGAGCGTTCACATAGCCAATATGCCCGATCGCTACCTTAAAATGTGACAAGCCGGCCCGCTTTAACGAAGCGATCATTAGCGCAATGACTTCTCCGTCAGCGCTGACTGTGCCATCGCCGATCAGCTCCACTCCAAGCTGTTCAAATTCGGCAGGCTTCCCTCCCTCATGCTGCTGGGCACGGTAAACATTTGATTGATAGGCGAGGCGCAATGGGTAGGCGGCCTGCTTTAAGCTAGAAGCGACCAGTCTGGCAATCGGCGCAGTCATATCCGGCCGAAGGACCAGCGTATTTCCCTGCTGATCAAGCAGTTTAAAAAGCTGCTGATCCAAAATCGCCGAAGCGACACCAACGGTCTCATAATATTCCAACGTCGGCGTCTCAATCAGTTGATAGCCCCATGCTTCCATTTCTGCTTCCAGCTGTGTCCGTATTTGCTTTTTCGTCTCATACATTTCAGGTAACGTATCCCGCATTCCTAGCGGCTTTTCAAACATAAACGGCTTTGACATTACTGAACCCCCATTTCACTTTCTTTACGTCTATCATTATATTTTACTTTAGTTCGCTAATATGCTACCAAGATAAAGCATATTCATAGTGTACTCTTCTCCTCGTAGCCCGTCAACAAAAAATCTCCCCCAATTTTATCACATTTCAGTCAATTTCCCCTCTTTTCCTCGAAAGAAGAAACGACTATCTCGGCAAATGAAAAAAAGGAGTGTGTCAAAAGGATTTGTTTCCTTTTGGCACACCCCGCTAAGGCAGTGAAGTCTGGATTATTAGGCCTTTTTTTCGAGCATTGTCATCACTGTTTCGAGCAATACATTGACGCCCTTTTCACAATCTTCCCATGTTGTCAGCTCCTCCTCACAATGGCTTTTCCCATTCTTACTGCGAACAAAAACCATCGCTGACGGGATGTAGCTGGCGAGAAATTGCGCGTCGTGACCAGCTCCGCTCACCATTCGCTTGTACGGATAGTCGAGCGACTTGACTGATTGCTCAAGCTGATTGCATATTTCCTCATCAAACCAGACGGTATCCCGGCTCCATAGCTTCGTTACGCTGACTTCGCAGCCTTCATGATCCTCCATTGTCGCAATTCCCTGTACGATCTCCTCGACCCGGCGAATCTCCTCTGCATCCTTATGCCTTGCCTCCAGCGTAAATACAACCTTATTCGGGATGACCGTATGAATATTCGGCCAAACATTCATCCTCCCCATCGTATAGACGAGCTCCGGATCAAGTTGATTTAATTGCTGCCGCGCCTTTGTAATGAAATGATTTGCTGCAAAAAGAGCATCCTTTCTCATCCCCATCGGCGTCGTCCCGGCATGATCTGATTCTCCGCTCACTTCAATTTCATAGCAGACCATCCCCAAGACACATTCCACCACCCCGACCGGCAGTCCCTCGCTTTCAAGTACAGGCCCCTGTTCAATATGAAGCTCGAGAAAAGCCGCCGCTTCCCTGAGCCGGTTTCTTTCATCACCGGCATAGCCGATTTCATCGAGCGCTTCTCTAAAGGTAACGCCGTCCGTGTCCCGCTTTTCCATCATCGCCGCTTTATCAAATTTACCGGAAAGAACGCCTGATGCCATCATCGACGGTTCAAAGCGCGCCCCCTCTTCATTGGTCATATTGACAATTGTAATTGGAACTTGTGGCTTCACCTGATGGTCAACTAACGTCCGAACGATTTCCAAACCGGCTAGCACACCAAGCACGCCATCAAAGCGACCACCCTTTTTCACCGAATCAAGATGGGAACCGATCACAATCGGCGGTTTATCCTCGACTCCGGCAAGCGTCGCATAAATGTTTCCCATGTCATCAACTTTGACCTCCATGCCCAGCTCCTTACAGCATGAAACAAAATGATCGCGCGCCAGTCGATCCTCTTCAGATAACGCCAACCGGGTCACTCCATTTCCTTCCGTCCTCCCAAAATCGGCAAACTGCTCTAACGACTTTCGTAACCGCTCTCCGTTGATGACCAGCTTTTGCTTCCTCATTTCCTTTCACTCCTCGGTATCTTTTTTAGCAGCATGATATTATTAAATCATTAACTTGTATATTAATATCATTATTACATAAAATATTTAATTTGACTATTAATAATTTACTATTCTGAATTATTATTGGTTTCTTAGACCGGGCTTTAACCTAAAAGCAAAGCCCATACCGAAGAGATCTGCCTCTTCGGTATGGGCTGGCGTGACTTGCAGACTATTATTGCTGGGGCAGCTTGACAGCGAGAACATCGACACTTTCAATCGTTGGCGGCTGTGTGAAGAAATCGGGGGCGTTTCTCATCAATTCTTCGGCAACAAGTCCCGATAAATGCCTTTGTCGACCCGCATCATCGGGAAAGGCGTTAAAGATCCCGTATGTCGTCGGTCCGAGGCGCAAGGCGAACCATGCCACCGTTTCTTCTTCGCTTTGAATAATCGGCAAACTTCCACGCAGAAACGTTTCAATCTCGCCCTCCTTTTCAGGCTTGGCTTCCAACCGTACATACAATCCGACATTCACCATACTTCCGTCCTCCTTTTCGTATCACATGCAGCATGCTACCTTCTCTTACGCTTATACCCCGCTCGTTTGATCTGCTAAACCTTTTTACTTTGTTCGCGCAACCATTGCGCCGCGTCAGCTTCCGAAAGAACCTCGATACCGTGCCGCCGCAATAAGGCGGTCGTCACCCCGCTGCCAGCGATACGCCGATCACGGAATTGTCCGTCATAAATCAGCGCGCTGCCGCAGGAAGGACTGCTTTCTTTCAAAATCACCGCTTTCGCCCGCAGCTCTTTCACGACACGGAATGTCCTTTGTGCGCCTGCAATGTATTGGGCCGTCACATCCCGGCCTGATTTCTCAACTACCTTCGCCCGCCCGGCAAGAACATCATTCCCGTCTCCGCCGACAATTTCCGCCGGATCGCGTGGAGTGTCAAAGCCTCCAAGAAGCTCCGGACAAAGGGCCAGCGCCTTCTTTTCACTGACTAATCTTCTAATCTCTTTATGTAAGCTGTCCGTCCCATTATAACGAACCGGCTGCCCCGCCAAACATGAACTCACAACAATCATCCAACCCCCACCTCCCATTAAACAAACGTTTACTTAATAGAAAAACACGCTCTTCGTTTTTCAATTTTGAAGCAATGTGCAGAACCGCCACGATCTTTTAAAGTCCGGTGTGAGTGGCAAGAAAAGCCATTGCCAATAGGTCAACCGCTAGCTTTGTCTCAAGCTCTGCCCAGCACAAAACCACTGCCCCTTCCAAAAACCGCAACAGAAAAAGGCTGCCCCTTAGGCATACTTCGCCCGTGGTGCAACCTTTATGTGCTTATGATGCGCTGTCAGCACGCTCACTGAGCCACTGCTCGTATTCTTCTTTCGTTTGCGAGCTTTCGAGCCGTGATTCTTCTTCCCCATTTTCAAAGTGAATCACGGTCGGCGTCACGTTAATGCCAAAGTCCGCCCACGCCTCTTCAAATTCAAGCACGTTAAGCAGTTCAAGATTTACGCCTATTTCTTCCGCTGTCGGAACAAGCACAGGGCTCGTCTGTTGACAAGCCGGACAAGTCGGCGAATAGAAATAAATCGTTTTGTCTTCCCCATTCTCAAGGCTGGCCTGCAGCTCGTCCGGCAAAATGATATTTTGATACAGCGGGTCATCGAGCTGCTTTATCGTACTCGGGTCAAGGCGTTCTTTTCCAAATGGATTTCCTTCTGACGCCTGCTGCGATTTCATTGAAGTGACGATAACCAAAGCGGCGAATAAAACGACAACAATTCCGCCGTAAACCAAAAGCTTCTTCATTTACTTTCCTCTCCTCTTCACTAACATAACCATACAAATCGTGATTCCCACAAAAGCGGTTAAGGCAAGAAATGGAATCGTAATAAAACCGGCATAATTAATATACTCCATTGCACACGGAACAAGGCCGCAGGAATCGGTCTGGCCCAACGCATCAACCTTTTGCAGCAAATAATGATAAATCGAGAAGCCCATGCCAATCACGGCCAACGGCAGCACATAAAAAGCAGCAGCGGTCTCTTTTCTAATCAGCGCAACCCCGAGAATAATCGGGATGGGGTACATAAAAATCCGCTGAGTCCAGCACAATTCACATGGTATATAGCCAACAATCTCAGAAAAATACAAACTGCCAAGCGTGGCAATCAAAGACAAGAGCCAAGCGATCATCAGCAGCTGCTCATTTTGTTTACTCATCTCTCTTCCCCACTTTATCTCCAGCGTCCACGTTCATTTTACACAGCCCCACTTACAAAAGTAAAGTTATATGATTACCGTTCTTCCTCCGGCTGACTTGTCACGCTGCGAATCACTCTCATCGGATTGCCGCCAACAAAAGTGCCTGGAGCCACATCTTTATGAACGAGCGTTCCCGCCGAGACGATTGCGCCGCTGCCGATGGTCACGCCGGGCAGGATCGTTGTATTTGCCCCGATCATCACCTCATCACCGATCACCACATCACCGAGGCGATACTCTTTAATGAGATACTCATGGGCCAAAATTGTCGTATTGTAGCCGATAATCGTGTTGCGCCCGATTGAAATCTTCTCGGGAAACATAATATCCATCATCACCATTAACGCGACCGCTGTTTCCTCACCGACTTTCATCTTCAAAAATGTTCGATAGAGCCAGTTTTTCAGACGAGGCCAGGGCGTATAACGGGCCAGCTGGATAATGATGAAATTTTTCATGACTTTCCAAAAAGGAACCGTTTTGTAAATATGCCAGAGTGAATTCGCCGTTTCAACAGGAAAACGCTCTGTTTTTCTGCTCATGATTCGTCCGCTCCAATGATCGCCAGCAGATCGCGCATATTCGATAAAATATAGTCAGGCTGATAAGAGCGAATGTTTTCCTCTCCTTTAATCGACCAGCCGACGATCGCCGTTGGAATGCCGAGGTTCTTACCGGCCTGCACGTCATAGTGGCTGTCACCGATCATCATCGCCGTTTCCTTGCTTGCGCCAAGGGCGGCTAACGCTTTTTCCAAAGGCTCGGGATCCGGCTTCGCTTTTGTCACATCATCGAGACCGATGACGACGTCAAAAAATTGGTCAAGCCCTGTCAGCTTCAGTCCCATCAAAGCAGTCTTTCTAATTTTCGTCGTCACGATCGCCAGCTTATAGCCTTGCTCGTGAAGGCGTTCGACCGTTTCATACACGCCTTCGTATTCCTCGACCAGTTCATCATGCTTTTCATGATTGAAGGCGCGGTACGTCGCAATCATCTCATCAACCCGCTCGGCATCAACTTTGCGGAAGCTGTCAATTAAAGGGGGACCGATAAAGTCAATCGCATGCTCGCGTGTATATTCGCCTGGCTTATATTTGTCAAGCGTATGAAGAAATGAAGCGATAATCAGTTCATTTGTATTAATTAACGTGCCGTCTAAATCAAAGAGTAGTGTCTCAATATTCATAGCTCGTTTCCTTTCTCTCCAGCTTTTGTTTTTTCTCAACCCGGTCCCAAATGACGGAAATCGCCAGCGTCAGCAAAATCGCGGTAACGATGCGGATAATCAAGAGCGGCCATACTGGAATACCGAGCGGAATGAAGATTAATGTATCTTCAACGACGGCATGACAGGCGACAAGAAAGATGACGATCAAATACATATCTTTTTTGGAAATCCCGTCTTCTTTAGCGGCTTGAATGATCACGCCGGCTCCGAATGCCAAGCCGATCGTCAGGCCGGAGACTAATGTTGTTGACGTATTTTCCTGCACGCGCAGCAGCTTCGTTAACGGCCTCATCGCTTTCGCCATCACTTTAATCCAGTTCCGCTCCTTCATCACCTGAATCACAACCATTAACGGGATGACGATTAACGCAAGCTGAAAAATCCCGAGCGCCGCGCTTGTGACGCCGTCCCAGCCAATCGCCAGCCAGCTGTTGAGCTCCGGCTGCTGAGCAGCGGATACAAAGCCGTATTGGGCCATTTCCTGGCCGCCCTGCCAGAAAAGATTGATGACAAACGCAGCGACGATTGCCAGCCCGATGCGCACGGCAAGGATGACCGACATCCGCACCCCGACTTTGGCGGCTACTGCCGACTCTACGAGCAAATTATGTGAGAATGAAAGCATCACAGCAAGAATGAAGACTTCCTTGACGGTTAAGTCCATCGTCAAAATCGCGCCGATTCCAGCGTATAAATTTAAAATATTCCCCAGGACAAGCGGAATCGCCGCCTCGCCCGGCAAGCCGATCCAGCCCATTACCGGCGCCAGTAGTCGCGCGATCCAATCAAGAACCGGCGTATGGCCTAAAATCGTCACGATCAGCGTAATCGGGAATATAATCTTGCCTAATGTCCAAGTCGTTTCCAACCCGACGCGCAAGCCTCTCTTTACTACACCCATTTGTCTCTCCTCCACTCTTTTCTCTCCAGTTATTTCTTCTTCTTTTTTGAGCGTCCTTTCCGCTGCTGCTTAGGTGGAAGAGCCGGATCGTGATAGCGCGGAGTGTCCGCCTGTTTCCGGCGATAAATCCAAAGAATGACCGCACCGACGATCAGGACGACCGAAATAACCTGAGCGGTTCTGAGCACGCCGCCAATCAGCAAATAGTCTAACCGGATTCCTTCGATCACAAAGCGGCCGACTGAATACCAGATGACGTACGTGAAAAAGATTTCCCCTTGAAGCAGGTTGAGACGCCGTAAATATAAAAGCAGGACAACGCCCGCCAGACTCCACAATGATTCATAAAGAAAGGTTGGATGATAATAAGTACCATCAATATACATTTGATTAATAATAAACTCCGGCAACAGCAGGCCTTCAAGAAATTCTCTCGTGACGGGGCCGCCGTACACCTCCTGGTTCATAAAGTTCCCCCAGCGGCCAATGGCCTGCCCGAGCAGAATGCTAGGTGCCGCAACATCAGCGAGCTGCCAAAAGGAGAGGTTGTGTTTTTTTGTGAAGAAATAAGCTGTCAGCACCCCGCCGATCAGCGCTCCGTGAATCGCAATTCCGCCTTCCCATATATAGAAAACGCGAATCGGATCGTCGGCAAACTGCTCCCAGCGGAAGATGACATAATAAATCCGGGCCGAAATAATCGAAATCGGAATCGCATAAAGAAGCAGATCGGCGAATGTTTCCTTCGGCATTCCCCGCTTAACGGATTCCCTCGCTGCCAGTAAATAGCCAAGCAGGACGCCGACACCGATAATCACCCCGTACCAGTAAATCCGAATCGGACCTAATTCAAGAAAAATCCTACTTAATGGTTCAATTGTTTCCTCCATCTTGCCACCTCATTTTATTTAAATTCATCATGATCGCCGGCCTCAATAACGCCCGTTAACCGTTCGGAAAACTCCTGTGCCGCATCAAAGCCAAGCCGCTTCAAACGGAAATTCATCGCCGCGACTTCAATAATAACGGCTAAGTTTCGTCCAGGACGGACAGGCACCGTCAGCTTCGTCACTTCAGTATCGATAATCCTCATTTTTTCTTCTTCAAGCCCCAAGCGGTCATAGGCTTTGTTCTGATCCCACAGCTCGAGATGAATACAGAGGGTGATCCGCTTATAAGGCCGTACCGCCCCTGCGCCGAACAACGTCATGACATTAATAATACCGAGTCCTCTAATTTCAAGCAAATGCTTGATCAAATCCGGAGAACGCCCGACCAATGTCCCTTCATTCTCCTGGCGAATCTCGACTGAATCATCAGCGACGAGACGATGCCCCCTTCTGACTAAATCAAGGGCGGTTTCGCTTTTTCCGACGCCGCTATTTCCAGTAATCAGGACGCCGATTCCATAAATATCGACTAACACACCGTGAACCGCCGTCATCGGCGCCAGCTTACTTTCAAGATAGGTTGTAATAATACTACTTAATCGCGTTGTCGGCATGCTGGAACGCAAAATCGGCACACCAAACTCCTCGGCTGCCTGGAGCAGCTCTTTCGGCGCTTCCAAATCACGGGAAATGACAATCCCCGGTGTGTCATATGTACAGAGCTTTTCCATCCGGTTCTCTTTTTCTTGATCGCTCAACTGCTTAAAGAAGCCAAGCTCCGTCCGTCCAAGCAATTGAAGACGTCTTGCCGGATAGTAGGTGAAGTACCCGGCCATCTCAATTCCCGGCCGTGAAATATCGCTCGTCGTAATCGGGCGATAAATCCCTTCTTCACCAGCTAAAAGCTCGAATTGAAAATCCTCCAGTAAATTATTTGCGGTTACCTTATCCACTGCTAGTTCCCTCGCTTTCACGTAAGCTTCCTAACCGTTTTCCTATCTTATACATCCTATATATTAGCACAAAACCTGACAGAAATCCGAAAAGTCCATTGGTCTAAAAAGCAAAGAGCCTGGACCAAAAGGTTCGTTGTCCCTTTTGGCCCAGGCCTTCAACTTGGCATGTAAGCTGAAACGGAAAGCAGGAATAGGTGAGCTGCCACGTTGTCGTCCCTATCCTTTTTGGATCGGCTTCACGACGAATGACTGGATTAACGCGATCAGAACAGCCGCTATAATAGCCGTCCCCAAGCCGCTAACCGTAAAGGCATCGCCCATCAAAGCAGCGGTTAACAACAAGGTGAATGCGCTGATTACGAATAAAAACAAACCGAGTGTCAAAATCGTAATCGGCAGCGTAAGCACAATGAGGATCGGCTTGACAATCGCATTAACAATTGACAAGAGAAAACTGGCGATAATCGCTGCTGTAAAACCGGAAAGCTCAAAGCCGTCGAACAGATAGGAGATCCCAATTAAAATAACAGCATTGAGTAACAGACCGGCTAACCACCTCACGCCTGATTCACGTCCTCGTCATTCGGGATGATCGCGGCGGCAATCACATAGCCGATCACCATTGGAAAACCAACCGTCACAATTAATAAAAACACAGCGATCAGCCGGATAATCGTCGCGTCAATCGAGAAATATTCCGCCAATCCCCCGCAGACACCGGCAATTTTCCGGTCGTACTGCGATCGATAAAGTCGCTTCTTCACTTTCCTCACCTCATTCGTATAAATCCTTCACATGAATGGATCCTGTATTTGTCAGCGCATTGATTTTGACACGCGGAGAAGAGTCCTGATTGCCGATAAAGCTTAATGTTTTCTGGGCAAACTCTTTTTTCTCCTCCAGCACTTCATAGTCTGCAAGCCCAACGGCGAAGCTGCCAACATTCGTTTTTAGCTTTCCTTCGACCCGAAGCTTCTTCGGCACGAACAAATGAACGCTGCCGGTCGTCGCCTTCAAATCCGCGTAGCCTGATTCAGTCAGCCCTGCCATTTCATACGTGATCGAGCCGTTGACGGTTTCCGCGTCGAGATCTTGAATCGTACCGGCTAAGGTGATGCCTCCGTTAATTGTTTTTACATCAATGACATCAATCGTCGTATCCTTATATTCAATTGCCCCATTAACCGTTTCGGCGATCACCTTTTTCGCCTGGACCTGTTCAAAGGAAATCGCGCCATTCATCGCATTGACATCCAATGTGTCAGCGTCGATTCCCTTTCCATTTATTTGACCGTTAAACGTATACAGCTTAATATGGTCGAAGGTTGTCCGCGGCACATAGACAGTCGCCTGCACCTTCATCGATTTTGTTTTCGTATGGAACATCAGCTTATTTTCATTCACCCGGAACGTTGACTGCTGTAAGAAAAAGCGTCGTGCCTCTTCGCTGTCCTTCACCCGGTAAACCTTTGCCTGGCACTCAATCCGCACATCGGGTTCATCCCATGGCTGGAAAGACAATGAACCGTTCTCCAGCGAAATATCGAGCGCTGTCGGCGAGCTTTCGCGATGCTGAAAAATGTGGTCAATCTCAATCGCCGGCCCAAAGTTGAAGTCCAGATCAACATCCTTAATCTTCTGAATCGTGCTTTCGATAAAGGAAGTGAACATATTGGCGGCAGAAGTCGTCGTCTGACGGGCCCGCTTCCGGTAGCTCTCTCCTTCATCCCAGTTCACTTTCGTGGAGACACCCGTCTCCTGCTGCTCCTTCTCTCCCTTATCAATGGCTTCCAACAGCTTGAGACCTTCTTCTGCTGTAATCTTTCCATCCTCAATCATTTTCAAAATCATTTTACGTTCTTCCATGATTCGACTCACTCCTTAATTGGTGAAATCAGACAGCTATCAGTAACATCCCACTCTACCATTGTTATACGGACGAAAAAGGCAACAGGTTTCAACAACCGGGCAAAACTTTACATAGTTTCTTCATTG
Organism: Halalkalibacter oceani; assembly: GCF_040544555.1. Classification (NCBI taxonomy): domain Bacteria; kingdom Bacillati; phylum Bacillota; class Bacilli; order Caryophanales; family Bacillaceae; genus Halalkalibacter; species Halalkalibacter oceani. The sequence continues at coordinate 14,288 of NZ_JBEPKD010000021.1, read as the reverse complement.
TTCGACATACCCGTCTGGCAGCCATCAAAAACAACTTCTTACAAGTCACTCTAGTTTATACTACTGTTGACTCTGTAATTCCTTTTCTTTTATCCGCTCTTCCATTCTTGCGCGGTCACGTTCAAGAATCGGCTTCAAATAGCGCCCTGTATAAGAACCCTTGACCTCAGCCACCTGTTCCGGTGTCCCCTCAGCGACAATTTGTCCTCCTTTATCGCCGCCTTCCGGTCCGAGGTCGATGATATGATCAACCGTTTTAATCACATCCAGATTGTGCTCAATCACAAGCACCGTATCGCCGTTATCCACGAGACGCTGCAACACCTTCAACAGCCGGTCAATATCATCGACGTGCAGTCCCGTCGTCGGCTCATCGAGAATATAAATCGTCCGTCCCGTCGCCCGCTTATGAAGCTGGGAAGCGAGTTTAACCCGCTGGGCTTCCCCGCCGGAGAGCGTCGTCGCCGGCTGACCAAGGCGGACGTAGCCAAGTCCGACATCGACGAGCGTCTGGATTTTACGCTTGATCTTCGGAATGTTGGCGAAAAACTCGACGGCCTCCTCGACGGTCATTTCCAGGACATCGGCAATCGTTTTTCCTTTATACTTGATTTCCAATGTTTCGCGATTATAGCGTTTGCCGCCGCATACTTCACAAGGAACATAGACATCCGGTAAAAAGTGCATTTCGATTTTAATAATCCCGTCGCCGCGGCACGCTTCACAGCGGCCACCTTTCACATTGAAACTGAAGCGGCCCTTTTTGTAGCCCCGTACCTTCGCTTCGTTCGTCATCGCGAACACATCGCGAATATCGTCAAATACGCTTGTATACGTCGCCGGATTGGAGCGCGGCGTCCGTCCGATCGGCGACTGGTCAATATCAATCACCTTGTCGATTTCCTCAAGGTCGACAATCTCCTTGTGCTCACCAGGCTTATCCTTCGCACGGTGCAGCTTTTGCGCCAACGATTTATAGACAATCTCATTAATTAACGTGCTCTTGCCCGAGCCGGAAACACCGGTAACGGCGATAAACTGACCAAGGGGAAAAGAGACCGTTACATTTTGCAAATTGTTTGCACTTGCTTTTTTCACCGTGAAGCTCCGGCCATTCGACGGTCGGCGTGAAGCTGGAACGGGAATGAATTTCTTCCCCGACAAATATTGTCCCGTTAATGACTGATCATTTTCCTGAATTTCAGCCGGCGTTCCTGCGGCTGTAATGTAACCGCCGTGAATCCCGGCTCCCGGCCCAATGTCAATAATATAATCGGCGGCCATCATCGTATCTTCATCATGCTCGACGACGATCAGCGTATTGCCAAGGTCACGCATATGCTCAAGCGTTTTAATTAGGCGGTCATTATCACGCTGGTGCAAGCCGATGGACGGCTCATCAAGAATATAAAGCACACCCATTAAAGAGGAACCGATTTGCGTCGCGAGGCGGATCCGTTGCGCTTCGCCGCCTGATAATGTTCCCGCCGCCCGTCCGAGAGACAAATAATCAAGACCGACATTCACGAGAAAGCCAAGCCGGTCATTAATTTCCTTTAAAATAAGACGGGCAATTGCCGTTTCTTTTTCAGTCAGCTCCAGGCTCTCGAAGAAGCGCATCGCATCCTTTACAGAGAGCGAAGAGACTTGGCCGATATGCTTCCCGCCGATAAACACTGCCAAAGCTTCGCGCTTTAAACGATACCCTTTACAAGTCGGACAGTGTTTCTGCGTCATATAGGCTTCCATCAGCTCGCGAATATAATCAGAGCTTGTTTCGTGATAGCGCCGGGCAATATTCGGAATCACGCCTTCAAAAACGATCATATTCTCACGCACTTGTCCAAATTCATTTTCATAGCGGAAATAAATCTTCTCTTTGCCGCTGCCGTATAAAATTTTTTCAAATTGCGCCTCGGGAATCTGCTCAACCGGAGTATCGAGGTCAATCCCGTAGTGCTCGGCAACCGCCGCAAGCAGCTGTGGATAATATTGCGAGCTTGTCGGCTCCCACGCGGCAATCGCATGCTCACGCAACGTCTTAGTCCGATCCGGTACAACAAGCTCTGGATCAACTTCCAGCTTCACACCAAGTCCGTCACATGAAGGACAAGCGCCAAACGGGCTGTTAAATGAAAACATCCGCGGTTGAAGCTCCGGTATCGAAAACCCGCATTCCGGGCAGGCGTGATGCTGACTAAATAACAGTTCTTCGTCATCAATCACATCAACGAGCACCCGGCCATCAGCCAAAGCGAGGGCGGCCTCCAATGAGTCAGCAAGCCGGGTTTCGATTCCTTCTTTAATCACGATCCGGTCAATGACAACTTCAATGCTGTGTTTTTTATTTTTTTCCAATTCAATATCTTCGGCAATCTCACGCATTTCTCCGTCAACCCGGACCCGGACATAGCCCTGCTTCTTCATTTCCTCCAACACTTTGACATGGGTTCCTTTCCGGCCGGACACGAGCGGAGCGAGAATTTGCATCTTCGTCCGTTCAGGGTATTCAATCAGACGATCAACCATTTGCTGAATCGTTTGCGAAGAAATCTCAATCCCGTGCTTCGGACAAACCGGACGCCCAATCCGCGCATACAGCAGACGCAAATAATCAAAAATCTCCGTCACTGTGCCAACAGTTGAACGCGGGTTGCGGCTTGTTGTTTTCTGGTCAATCGAAATGGCCGGAGACAAGCCTTCAATCGCATCGACATCCGGCTTATCCATCTGGCCCAAAAACTGGCGCGCGTACGCCGAGAGCGACTCGACATACCGTCTCTGCCCTTCGGCGTAAATCGTATCAAAAGCCAAAGAGGACTTTCCTGAGCCCGACAGTCCTGTCAATACGACAAGTTTATCCCGCGGAATGGTCACATCAATGTTTTTTAAATTATGAGAGCGTGCTCCTTTTACGACGATCTTTTCTAATGCCAAGGTCCTCACCCTTCCGCTTTCAATTCAAGAACAAGGTCACGAAGCTCAGCCGCCCGTTCAAAATTAAGATTACGCGCTGCTTCTTTCATTTCCTGTTCCATTCGTTCGATCATTGCTTTTCTGTCTTTTTTGCTTAATGAGGCTGCAGCTGGTGCGCCATAGCTTTTTGCTTCTGCATCCTCCGCGACCATTGTCGCCTGAATCACATCCGGGATGCTCTTCTGAATCGTTTTCGGCGTAATGCCGTGCTTGCGATTATGCTCTTCCTGAATGGTCCGGCGTCTCGCCGTCTCATCGATGGCAATCCGCATCGAATTCGTGATTTTATCGGCATACATGATGACATGACCGTTTTCATTTCGCGCCGCCCGTCCAATCGTTTGAATGAGGGAACGCTCGGCCCGGAGAAAGCCTTCCTTGTCCGCGTCAAGAATCGCGACGAGCGATACTTCAGGAATATCAAGCCCTTCCCGCAACAGGTTAATTCCGACCAGCACGTCAAACGAGCCGAGCCGGAGCTGACGAATAATTTCAATCCGCTCAAGCGTCTTCACTTCCGAGTGAAGATAGCGGACCCGGATGCCGATTTCTTTCAAATAATCGGTTAAGTCTTCCGACATTTTCTTTGTTAACGTTGTCACAAGCACCCGTTCATTACGCGCTGTGCGCAAGTGAATTTCCTCAATCAAATCATCTATTTGTCCTTCGATCGGTCTGACATCAATCGTCGGATCAAGCAATCCTGTCGGCCGGATGATCTGCTCGACCATTTTCGGTGTATGCTCCAGCTCGTAAGGACCCGGAGTCGCCGAGACATAAACAGCCTGATGGACTTTCGCTTCAAACTCTTCAAACCGGAGCGGACGATTATCCAGGGCGGAAGGCAGACGGAAGCCGTGATCGACTAAAACCTGTTTCCTCGCCCTGTCTCCGTTAAACATCCCGCGCACCTGTGGCAAGGTGACATGAGACTCGTCGGCGATAAGGAGAAAGTCGTCAGGAAAGAAATCGAGCAACGTGTACGGCGTTGCACCGGCTTCACGCAATGTAAGATGGCGGGAGTAATTCTCAATCCCTGAGCAAAAACCCATTTCACTCATCATCTCAAGATCATAGCGCGTACGCTGTTCAAGCCGCTGTGCCTCCAACAGCTTCCCTTGGTCCTTCAGCTCCTTCAGTCTTTCCTCCAGCTCGACTTCGATATTGGCGATTGCTTTTTTCAGCTTTTCTTCCCGCGTAACGAAGTGGGAAGCCGGGAAAATCGCGACATGATTACGCTCTCCCTTAATCTCGCCCGTCAGAGCATCGACTTCGGTCATCCGGTCAATTTCATCACCAAAAAACTCGACCCGGATGCACTGTTCATCGCGAGAGGCGGGAAAGATCTCAACAACATCGCCGCGAACGCGGAAAGTTCCGCGGACGAAGTTGATGTCATTTCGATCATATTGGATATCGACGAGATTACGCAAAAGCTCATTGCGGTCCATCTCCATTCCGACGCGGAGAGAGACGACGAGATCACGATATTCTTCCGGCGACCCTAACCCGTAAATGCACGAGACACTGGCGATAATAATCACATCTCTCCGCTCAAATAAGGCGCTTGTCGCCGAGTGACGCAGCTTATCAATTTCATCATTGATGCTGGCATCCTTTTCTATAAACGTATCAGAGCTTGGCACATAGGCCTCCGGCTGATAGTAATCGTAATAACTGACAAAGTATTCAACTGCATTATTCGGGAAGAATTCTTTAAACTCACTGTAAAGCTGCCCGGCAAGTGTTTTATTATGAGCCATCACAAGCGTTGGTTTATTCACTGCCTGGATCACATTCGACATCGTAAACGTCTTCCCTGTCCCCGTCGCACCGAGTAAAGTTTGATGCCTTTCGCCTCTTTGCAGCCCTTCAACGATTTCCGCAATCGCCCGGGGCTGATCACCCTGCGGCTCATACGGGGACACAAGTTCAAACGATCGCTCCAACGATATAACCTCCTCCGAATCTCTATCTTCTCAGCATAGCACTGTTGCCGAATCTTTAAACAATATCGTTATTTTCCTTTCCTTTTCCTCTTAAAAGAAAACAGATTCCTCTATGAGAACAAACATAATTATACCATAGCCACTTTAAAAAAACACAAACAAAGCGAACGAATGTGCTTATTTTTTTGTCAGGATTTTCAAATAGAAGCTGCTGAAAAAGTGAAAATCATACTTTTTCTGCAGCTTCATTATGAGTGGGTGGCGGGTGAAGCCATGAAGCGAGGAGTCTTTACGCCATCCGCGTAACATTCTTACCTATTAAAATAGCCTAAAACAAAAGGGAACTATCACCCTTTTGTTTTAGGCTTGCTTCTACATTCCTTGTATTCGTTTCAACCTTTTTTTCGCTACGGCAAAGCCCCCGGCAAATGACAGCAGTGTCAGAATCATGATTGGCCACGGCTGGGCATGGCTGTCAAGGACGACAAAGAGCACCATAAAAGTCACGATACAAGCTCCCAGCAAACTAAACGTTATCCGGGTCACCACAACCATTAAGAGAAACGGGGCGAAAAGTGCCAGTCCTACATCGATCATTCGTTTGTCCTACCCCTTTACCTCTTACTCAGTTCGTTTACACGATCCGCTTTCTATCGTACCATACTTCGCCTTCTTTTACCTCTCACTAAGACTTTCATTCGGCAGGATTAACACTTCCACCCTGCGGTTTCTCTCTCTGCCCTCCGGCGTATCATTCGAGGCAACCGGCTGGTATTCACTATAGCCGGTGGCGCTTAACAGGCTTGGATCAAGCTCTTCATTCTCAAGCAGGATTTTCGTGAAATTCAACGCTCTATCAGCACTTAAATCCCAATTGGACCGGTACTTTGCATTTTGAATCGGCACGTTATCCGTATGACCGGCGACGACAATGCGGCGCGGTGGATCTGAAATAAGCAAATCTGAAATTTGCTCGACCACATTGAGCGCATCCTCACGAATTTCCGCGCTGCCGGAATGAAACAGAGCCTGGTCAAGAATCGTCAACAGCAGACCGTCCGCCGACAAGCTCGTTTGCAGCTCCGAGCTGAGGTCGTTTTCTTCTATGTAGAGATCAATTTGCCGCTTCAGCTCTTCCAGTTCCCGCCGTTCCGTTGACACAGCCCGACCTTCTTCTCCGGAAACCCCCTGCCTTACTTCTTCCATCCCGGAGTTAACAGGTGACGGGACAGGCTGCTCCAGCAAGCCTCTTCCTCCTTGAAAGGTTTCATTGAACGTAATCATCATCTGTTCATACCTTTCCGCATCAACCGAACTGACAGCAAATAAGACGATGAAAAGAGCGAGAAGCAATGTCAGCATGTCCGCATACGGAATCAGCCACGTCTCATCAATATGCTCTTCATGATGCTTTTTTCGCCTTTTAGCCATTTACACTCTCCCCCTGGTTGACTGCTTCTCCCCGTTTTGCTTTTTCATCCAATGACAAGTACACGAGCAGCTTGTCTTCCAAAGCACGTGGCGAAATCCCGGCCTGAATAGAGAGAACACCTTCAATCATCAAACTTTTCTGCGTTAACTCCAGCTTCGATTTACGCTTTAATTTATTCGCAAATGGATGCCAAAGCACATAGCCCGTAAAAATACCGAACAGCGTAGCGACAAATGCCGCCGAAATCGCGTAGCCGAGCGCCTCAATATCATTCAAATCACCGAGAGCAGCAATTAAGCCCATCACGGCGCCGAGAACACCGAGAGTCGGCGCATACGTCCCTGCCTGAGTGAAAATCGCCGCCCCCGAGGCATGACGCTCTTCCATCACTTCAAGCTCGACCTCCATCGTATCGCGAATGAAATCCGGGTCCAACCCATCAACCACCATCTTCATTCCCTGCTTTAAAAACGGTTCCTCAATTTGCTCAATTTCATTTTCCAGGGCGAGCAGCCCTTCTTTTCGCGCCATTGCGCTAAGACTCACAAATAGCGTAATCAGTTCAGACGTGTTTGGAATCTGCTGTCTTTGAAAAATCACTTTAAATAGCTTTGGAATCCGCTTTACATCCTCCGACGGAAAACCGATTAAAATCGCCGCCGCCGTCCCAACTAAAATAATCGTTATAGCAGCTGGGTTAATCAGGACCATCAAGCTGGTCCCTTTAAAGACCATACTAATTATCACAGCTGCTACACCAACTATTACGCCTAAAATAGACATCTTATCCATTCGTCACTTCACCCATTCCTTTTTCCTTGCGATTTGTTGACCCTACTCCCCCTCACCGAAGTCAAATGTCACCTCCGTGCGTTCAGGTATCTCCCCATCAGTTGTACCAGTGACTTCTCTCCTATCAGAAAAGTTTCACTTTTTCTATTAACATACCATCATTTTCAAAGAAAAACAAAAGGTTCCGAGATTTTTCAACATAATTCTTTGCCACAATAGTGCTTAAGTCTCTAAATTTATCCAAATTTCGACTCATTGAGGGGAGGACTTTGTCAAAAAAAGAAAAAAGCAGCTCTTCCTTTCTGTTTGATTTCCACAGAAAAAGAAGGGCTGCTTCGGTGAGGCCACTGAAAAACGTCCGTTTTCATAACTCGAAGAACACGCCTTAAATAATAGAATCCTGAAGCTGGATGTCGTCTTTTACGAGCAGGACACCGAGCTGGTGGTGTCCGCCATCATAGATCGCGCCTTGAGCAAAGCGAAGCTCTCCTTCATGGGTAAGAATCTCCAGCTTACAAAAAGCCGAGTTTTGCTGGAGAGCCTCATAAAAGTTCTCATCGGTTGAAACCGGCTGTCCGTTTACTTTTACAATGATTTCTCCAATTTCAAGATTCATTTTCTCAGCCGGACTGCCAGGAAGAACGCCAAGAACGACACAGCCTTTTTCTTTCGCCGAGAAGAAATCAGGCTGTTTTTCGTCCTTTTCCTTTGCCAGAAGCCAGATCAGCTCACGACCGGCGATGACCGCAGCACCAAGGACAACCGCCACATACGGGCTGTAGTAGCTCGCCGCTGCAAGGCCGCCTAAAATGAGACCGAAAAAGAATAGCCGGTTGCCGTGCTGCCTAATTGGAATATGCGGCAATGTCGCCTTTATCCGCTGTTGAAAGCCGAATAAAAGTGGAAGAAGAACAGGTTGCCAGCCTCCATCGCCGATTTGCAGCACAGGCCAATAAGAAAAGGAAGGGAGAAGTCCATCAGGGATAAAAAAGAGAACCGGTACGACCCAAAGCCGCTTTGCCTCATGGAAACCGACCCATTTCCCCCGCTTGCTTCTTCGTAGCTTCGGCGAAGAAAAGCGCGCCCCATTCGTCCGAATCAGAATCCCTTCTGCTATAACAAATAAGGACGCTAAGCCGGCTAGAGCGAAAAGAGGAATGAGCGTAATTCGTTCATAAACGCCGGCAAGCATCGAACTTTCGCCGAGCCACGGTTCCATCCCGTAGAAAAGAAGGCACAGGCCGAGCACGAAAGCCGGGCTGATCCAGCGCAGCTGGCAAGTCAATGCGGTGAGTACGTATAGAGCCGCCACCAAAAGCAGCCATTCGATCGTCACGACAACGCCGACTAAGCCGGTAATGAGGGAAAGCGCGACTCCCATAAGCAAAGCTGGAAGTAATGGGATTGTCCAATCCGCACGTTTCGAATAGACGCGCGTATGAAAAGATTCGCGTTCCCGCTTCACCCTGCCAGCAGATATGAAAGCAATGATGATAAAACCAAGATATAAAAGTGGGTTAGCTAGAAACGAAAGGATGAGCCAACCCAAGCTGCTCATTATGTCCATCATAGTCGGTTCTCCTTCAGCCTTCTGAATCGTAAATAAGAAACCAGCTGTATCGTTTTTTACACCAAAAAAGTTGCTCCATCTTTTAAAAGCCTAGAGAGGAGTAAGGTTCTCCTCTCTAGGCGAGTAGTGAACCAGCCATTGTCAATTCTTCGAAGGCTTTTATTATATCTCCTTCTTATTTCGACAAAGACTGTCTGTCTTCCTTTAATAGCCGATAAGTCATTTGCACGATTATCGTGAAGTGCCAGCCTGCTCCAGCACTAATTCAATTGCTGTTTGGAGCTGGCGATCATTTTCACGCTCCCGTACATTTTCTAAAATCTGCTGCTGCAGCAAATCGGCTGTTTCTTTCGTTAAATCACCCGTCGCTTCTAGCTCATGCGTCTGTTGAAAAGCGAGGACTGCCTGCTTTGTCTGCCCATCAAAATAGCCGTCCGTTCGCCCAGTTTCAAAGCCTAGACCTTTCAGCATGATCTGGGCGCTCTTGATTTGCTCATTCATCATATCCGCAGTCAACGGTTCTTCCAGCGTCAAAGGAGTTGTATAAAAATAGTCCGGCTGTCGCACTTCAACAGTAGGCTTAACCCCTTCGCCGTTAATATCATTCCCATCACTTGTCAGCCATCTGAATAAAGAAAGCTTTAGCTCACTGCCATCTCCTAAACGGATCGTCTGCTGAACCGTTCCTTTTCCAAAGGTTGTTTCTCCGACAACGTCATAACCGCCCCCTTCAATTAAGGCTGCCGCCAGAATTTCTGATGCCGAGGCAGAAGCGCCATCCGTAATCCCGACAATCGGATATGGCTTCGGTTCCTTGAGAGAAGACACATAGCGAACTTTCTCCCCATTACGGTTTTCAATTTGCACAATCGGCTGTTCATTCGGAATGACCAAGTCACCAATTTCTTCGACCGCATCCAAGTAACCGCCCGGATTCCCGCGTACATCAATCAGCAGTCCATCAATTCCTTCCGCTTCAAGACTGCTTAAACTTTCCTTAAAGCGTTCCGCTGTATCCTCGGAAAAAGAAGTGATTTCAAGCAGACCGACTTTCTTTCCGTTCTGTTCAATGATTTCCGAGCGGACTGTTTCAATCGGAATTTCATCACGTTCAACCGGCACCTCGATCAGTTCACTTGAACCGGCCCGTTCAATCGTCAGCCGAACCGTCGTCCCCTGCTCACCGCGGATTTTTAATACAGCCTCATACAAGGAAAGACCTTCAATTGACTCACCGTCAATTTCAATAATCTTGTCATTTGGCTGCAATCCGGCCCGTTCAGCCGGAGATTCCCGGAATGGCGCGACAATCGTCACCTTTCCGTCTGTCATGCTCACTTCGGCGCCAATTCCTTCAAAATGAGAACCAAGTGACTCAACAAATTGATTGGCTGTCTCCTGATCCATATAGACAGAGTAAGGATCTTCAAGCGTCCGCAGCATCCCCTCAATTGCACCCTCGATTAATTGCTGATCACTTACTTCCTCGACATACTGTTCCTGAATAATTGTCAGCGCCTTTTCAAATTTCTCAAGCAGTTCTTTGTCTGTTAGCTCAACAGAACTAGCTGCTTCCTCACTGCCACCGGTTGGCGAGACCGCATTTGACATTCCACCTTGATCAGACAGAAAGAAAAAGAGATACGCCCCCAGGGCCACTAAAGCAACACATACAATCAACGACTGTTTTCTTTTCACCTTCACCAACTCCCATTCCGTTTCAAAAACCGCTTCTCCTCAGCTCTTGAAAACAAAAAGCACCACACCACTAAACGTGTAATGCCTATTTTCCACACCAACGTTACATCCTGCCTGCTGTCTATCATTACCTTATGTCCAGCTTGTACCAGTTATGTTTTTTCAACATCATCATTTTAACAAAGATAGAGGATAAGTTCAAAGAACTGCCAATCATTTCTAAAGAAATAACGCTAAAGCCTTTCACGGAGCGAGTCTCGGCGTAAATGAGGCTGCCCCTCCAATTCATTCAAAAAAGGAAGCGCCCAAAGCTGTTTTCCTTTGAGCACTCCCTTTTTCTGTTTCTTCGTTCTACAATAAACTTTTTAAACACGTTTCACTGAACAAGCGGATAAACTCGCTCTGTCTACAAACAGATGCCAGTTGTTTATTCATTCCTTGCAGCCGCTTCAATGTTATTGAATGCCCAATGGCTCACTGGCACATCAGAAAAGCTCGGAGTCGTACCGACGTCGGTCGTATCCCGCTCAAAGAGACGGTTCAACACTGTGACGGCTTGGGCTCTTGTCAACGTCTCCGCCGGGAGGAAGGAATTGTCGCCGAATCCTTCCATCAGTCCCCACTCGCGGATTGCTTCAATCTCTTCCTTCGCCCAATGGTTCGGGTCTACATCCCGGTACGGGGCACCGTCTCCGTCCGCCGCTTCCTGGCAGCACTCTATCTCTCGCTCTGTCAGCCAGCGATAGGCGATCACGGCCATTTGCGCCCGGCTGATTGCTTCCTCGGGACGGAATTGACCGTTTGTATGCCCGTGCATAATCCCTTCCCGCTCGACCACGGCAATTTCCTCGTATGCCCAATGAGTGTCAGAAACGTCGATGTACCCTGTACCTCCACTTTTTTCATCTATACCGAGATGCCGGCCGAGCATCGCCGCCATTTGCGCCCTCGTGACCGCTTCATTCGGGCGGAATGTCCCATCGGGATAGCCTTCAATATACGGCGGCTTCACCTTCTCTTGCTCATCCACAATGCGCTCCGACCAGCCTGCCAGCTGGACGGCTGTGAAGGTGCTGAACTTATCGACCTCAAAGGTGAGCGCTTCTTCCGCCTCCTCCCCCGCATAAGGGACGAAGCTCGCCGGAACAAGCAGCTGTTCTCCATCACTATGTTCGATAAATACGACAATGTCTTCCCGGTTTGCCTCGGCCACTTCCGGTACCGGCAGCGTCAGGCCGACGCTACGTCCTTGAACATTCGTCGTCACCGTCACCGGCATGAAGAGAAGCTTGACGTCTGGATCATCGCTGACGCCCTCCTGCAAAGCTTTCTTCCTCACTTGTTCCATAAGCTCTTCCTCCTGCATTGGCTTTAGCTCAAAACGAAGGTCTTCAGTGAAATCCGCCATCGAGGAAGAAGGGAGAAAAATGCCCAGATAGGACGTAATGAACTCCACATCGACATTCGCTTCCTCTAACAATGCCCCCGCCCCTTCTGTCACCGTGATGGTCACCTGGGACACATCTTTTCCATCTGGTAGAAGAAAGCGAATCGGCTCAGAATGATCCCTTTGTTCTAGCAATGAGGCGATGAACGCCTCCGACAGCTCCAGCTCATCGCTACTCGTTCCATTCGGTTCTGTCGTCCGAATCACGAACAACTCCGACAGCTCTTTAGCATCTTCCACTCCATCCACCACGACGGGAACTTCCTCGGTAGTTGGTCTCGGGGCAGGACTAGGAGAACCACCGCCTCCACTGCTGCCGCCACCTCCGTCACTGCCTCGCTCGACGCGAACATCCACCATCGCCGTGAGATGATCCGGGTTTTCTACTCCTTCTGGCAGATCCAATGTGCCCGTAAACGTATATGTTCCGGCACGGTGCCGATCATATTCTGGATCACCGTCATCCCACGTGACAGCCAGCTTCATCGTACTTCCGCTCGCTAAGGTCACTTCCACCTCTTGTGGCAACCCAATATCAGCTAACGCCGTTCCAGCTCCGACACGAATATCGGTCAGGCTGTCTACTTCGGAAACCACGTCCGACCATTGCGCATACAGCACCGTATGCTCCGTAATCGGGAACGTATCTCCTTCCCTATAAACCGTTCCGCTCCCATCCATGCTGGTCGTCCAACCATCGAACGTATAGCCCTCTCTCACCAGATCATCGTGACCCTGTACAGTGACTGACTCTCCCATGGCGTAACGTTTGCCGTCCGTCGGGAGCACACCGCCCGTGTGCCCATTGCCATCATACGTCACAGCGACACGCAAATGGGGAAAACCGTCGTTGTAACCCTCATCCAGCGCCCAAACCGTCTCAAAATCCCAGTCTGCCTCTGTATAAGTCTCTTTCTGTTTCATGTCCTCCTCACTCACATGCGTACCATGCCCATTATCCCATGCCTGAAAATAGAAGGAATGCTCAATCGACCCGCCGAAGTTGGCTGCCAGGCCGCTAACAGAGCTTCCAGCTACCTCCCCAGTGGCATAGGCACGTAACACTGTTCCTCTATTTAAAGAAATCAGGCCGCTAGCATAGTATAAAGAATCTGTCAATGATCCTGTCGCATACACATCGGTCACGCTTCCTTCGTTTTGGCCAATCAGCCCGCCGGCGTGAGATTCACTGAGGATATCACCGGTTGCGTAGGACCGCGTCACTTCTCCATCGTTCCTACCGATCAGCCCACCGTTCGCTATATTAACACCATGTACGTACACGTCACCCGTAGCATAGGAATCCGAAACGCGCCCATCCACCTGATTCCGACCGATCAAACCTCCCGTTACACCAAGGCCTCCCATCGAGGGGACAGGACTGATTCTCCCTTCGACCTTCCCAAAGGCGCGGGAATAGGAGACCTCACCGGCATTATTACCAATCAGCCCGCCGGTAAAGTTTTCCCAGCCCCTCACTTCGACATCTGCGGTCGCATGGCTAACGCGGCCATCCTCTCCGAGAGAGCCGATCAGCCCGCCGACATGTTCATGTCCGCTCACGTCCCCCGACACGTCCACATTGGCGACACTTCCCGCACTGCTTATTCTTCCGGCTAACAACCCGACATACGTCTTGCCCACCGGATCATCGTCTGTCATCGTGTCGACGCTGGCCTCTGCCAAGATCAGATTCCGGATGGTTCCCCCCTCCACATAGCCGAATAGACCTTGATAATCCTCGTCTCTGTTAATTGTCAGGTTGGCAATCGTGTGCCCGCCGCCGTGCAAGGTTCCGGTAAAAGGAGCATCCCCCGTCCCAATCGGTTCCCAGCCCTCACCATCCGCATAGTCACTGAGATCAAGATCAGCGACCAGCCTGAAATGAGCGTCCAGATGATTGCGTACCTCGTTCAGTTGCCCGGCTGTGCCAATTTGATACGGATTTTCCGCGCTGCCGTCTCCGCCGGAAAAGGTGTCGGTGTCCGCCTGCACTTTCGGCGCACCGTCCATCAGCACGGAAGAGATCACAAGACTGCATACAATGAATAACATGATTCCTTTCTTAAACCGCTTCTCTCGCACCCACCTCTTTCCTTTATACACACCCTTTATTTTACAATAGTACGGAGAAAAAAAAGGTTATAGCTTGGTTAAAGGATGCCGCATCATGCTCTATCTTTTTCCAATATATACAATTTGTCATTCAGTAAAAGCAGCAGATTCTCTAATGTAGCCCGTAAACCCGTGTCATAATCTTCCTTTTTTAAACTTTCAATTTTATCGATCATCCATAATTAACTCTTCCCATTACAAAACCCCTTGCATAAATCGGATAGGAGGTTACTCATTAGTTGAGTAGCCGACCTTCCACACCACCGTACGTACCGTTCGGTATACGGCGGTTCCTAAGTTTACACCTTA
>NZ_JBEPKD010000020.1:0-75047 GCF_040544555.1 Halalkalibacter oceani | reverse complement strand
ACACAAAGAATCATTACTCAATCGTTAAAAAAGGATGTTGGCAAGTAGCTACATTTTTAACTGCCAAATCATACATTTCCTACTTGCCAAATACATTTACGAGCTTTTCCAATAATAAAAGCATCTCTTTTTCCTGCGAATGAACATCCATCTTTCGTTTCCCCTCTACGCTTGCTATATCTGTATCATATGCATGGTCTTCCTCTTATTTTCAGTGATTTCTGCCTATTTTGCAAGCAAAGAAGCAGGAGATAGGGATGCTGCTGCTAAGAAGAAGCTTGATATGGGTAGGAATTACCGCGTTTCTTCGCCTGGACGATAAGACGGTGAGAATGTGTCTGATCAGAACGCCGATAGATGCCTGAGCATGTGACAAGCTGCAAGCCGGCGTCATGATTAACGGTAAACACGTCCTCGACGGAGCCGGCCTCTTTCGGAAACGACAGAACCGCTTCGACCTGATAGGTTGAAACGAGGCCGCCCCCATCAACAAGATAGATGAGATCCCCCTTCTGTAATTGAGCAAGCTGATAAAACACAGCCGGCCCTTCGTAATCATCATAATGCCCAGCGAACACAGCACTGCCACGATCACCCGGCGTCACACCGTCTTTGTACCAGAAAACCTTTGAACCGTCTGGCGGCAGGGCTTCCATTTCCGTCCGGGTCAATCCTTCCACCTCGGCCTCAAGCGAGAGGGCGGGAATCTTTAGCAACAGCGGCTCACAGTAGGCCGCCTCTACTCCGCTCCCGGCATAAACGAAAAGAAAGACGAACGCGAGGATAGCCGTTTTCTGTTTCATTTACATCGTTGGCGAAGCGCCGCCCAGTCCCGTTTTCGGCAGCTCAGCCGGCAACGGCATATAATCAGTAAGCAAAATCACCGTTACCCCCTCTCCCGCGGCGTTTGCACCGACTGCCAAGGCCGTATAGACCGTATCTGGCTTTAATTCTGCTTCGACCAGTTCAAGTAGGGCGGCAGGCTCCTTTATTTGTAACGAATAAGAGCCGGGCGCCACTTCAAGATAAGAGGCTGTCGTTGGAAAAATCAGCTCAGGAAAGAGTACTTCGCCCTCAGTTGTCGTCACGGAAAGAGCCGGTGACAATGGTGAAAAATGAGCGACGCGAAGCTTTGTTTTGCCTGCCGAGGTTGTTTGGTCATCAACCAGCTTGGCGATGGACATCGCTTCAACCTCCCCGATTGCCGCCAATGTGTAATGATGACCGGCTTCCACCGTCACCTCATCTGTGACTAAGGCGGTATCCGTATCTCCTTCAGGGAAAATAGAAAGAGTATGCAGCCCCGGACTTAATGAGATATACTGCCCCGCTTCGGTGAAATCAAGCGCTTTTACGACTAACACTTTATCAAGATAAACATCGACCTTTGGCGCATCAGGTGTTGCATGGACGACTCGTGCCTGTGCCTCTGCTTCACTATTGGCATAGACAGGAGCGCCCACTGCCAGAACAAGCAGCAGCAAAACGACAACTCCAGCTTTTTTCATGATCTTCATCTCCTTCAAGGTACATTCTTTACTAGAATCCCCTTCGTAAAGTTTGAACTATTCAAAAACAGCACGAAAAAAACTGGAAGTATCAGCCAGCCATATCCGGGTGCCCGGTCCGTGTCGTCACATTCGCAGTGCAGGAAGCTGCTGATTTTTACAACAAAAAAAAAGAGAGCGATTCGACAAACGAATCGCTCGCAATGGGGGAGAGTAGAGAGAACATTTTGGAAGCTAGGTCAATGACCTTTCCTGATACTAATGTACACCACTGCTGACATCGTTTCAGCTTCTTTGGCATATCTTCTTACATATAAATTTCATTTATTTTGAAAAGACCCCTTCATCCCGGAAGCATCCCCAGCTAAGAACGCTGATAATCTGTGGTATACTTTCCTATAACGATAACCTACTGGAGGCATTGTCATGAGAGACCTATCTGAAATTGAAGCCAAGCTTGCTGGCAGATCAGCTAGCGTGCTCACTCAAAAAGGCAGTATGAATGCCGCTGTCATTTTGCCGCTCGTCTACGAAAATGGAGAATTGTCGATACTGTTTGAAGTTCGCGCCCATCATCTGAACAGCCAGCCGGGAGAAATTTGCTTTCCGGGCGGACGGATTGATTCGGATGATCCGACCCCGCAGCTGGCGGCGATTCGTGAAGTTACCGAAGAGCTCGGCCTTAAACGAGAGTACATTAAGCCTCTCGCGCCGCTCGATATCCTTGTCACGCCATTCCGCGGTATCATCTATCCATTTGCCGCTGTTTTGGAAAATATCGAAAGCATTACACCGAATCAGGCTGAGGTCGATCATATTTTTACCGTCCCTCTTTCCTTTTTGTATACATACGAGCCAAAACGGTATGAGATGAAGCTCCATTTTGAGCCGGATGAGCATTTTCCACTCGACCAGATTTCAAACAGCAGAACGTATGCGGCACGGACAAACACGCTAACTGAATTTTTTTATTACTATAAGCAATACGTCATTTGGGGTCTGACGGCGCGAATTTTGACCCACTTTCTTGATCTGACAAGGCCGGACTAATTTTCCTGCTTTTCCACCTGATCCTTTGGCAGAAGCAAAATAAAGAGAAAGCTGAGGACGGCGAGAACCACTAGCGCGAGAAAGACCGCGGCCAGACTGGAAGAGAGTCCCGTCTGAAGAAGGCTCTGCTCCCCCTGGCTGAGCAGGGCCCGTTCTTCTGCTTCAAGCAGGCGGTTAACCGCTTCGATTGACGGTTCAATCGAAAGGGCTTCTCCTTCTCGTTCAAGAAAAGCACGAAGGCGGCTGTTCAAAATGCCTCCTAATAATGCCACCCCGACAGCTCCGCCAAGCAGGCGCATAAATAAATTCATCGCCGTCGCTTCCCCTCTCGCCTTCCAATCTACACTGGACTGAATCGACACGACAAATGTCGTTGTCGAAAAACCGAGACCTGCCCCGAGCATAAACGAGCTAAAACCAGCCCACCACGGATTCGGCAGAAAAGCCGTCAGCAAATAATAGCCGAGCGCCCCTGCTAAAAGACCGAAACCACCAATTAAAGCCGTGACCCGAAAGCCGGTTTTCAGCATCATTTTCCCGGCAATTGTCGAGGCGATCGGCCAGCCAATTGACATCGCCGTCAACGTTAACCCGGCGATGAGCGGAGTTTGTGCAAGCACCCCCTGGACATACGTCGGCAAAAAGCTCGATACGGCCATCAGCATCGCCCCGGACGTGAAGGAAGCCAAATTGGCATACCGTATTTCCTTCTGCCGCCAAAGAGAGAAGGTGACGATTGGCGCAGTCACTCGGCGCTCATGATAGAAAAACCAGATCAGGCAGACAAGCGACAAACTGACGAGCAGGAGAAGCTCTGTTTTGGAAAGAATCATCGTCCCGTCGAATTGAACAAGAACGACCATCAGCGCGCTGATTGAAACGAGTAAGAGCGCCGCTCCGCCAAGGTCAAGCGACTGCTGTTTCTTTTCCACGCTTTCATGCAGAAAAAAGATCACAATCCCCATCGACACGATCCCGAAAGGCACGTTCATCCAGAACACCCATGACCAATTGACATACTCCATGAAAAAAGCACCGAGCAACGGGCCGATAATGGCCGACACGCCCCAAATGCTCGCCAAATAGCCCTGAATGCTGGCTCTCTCTTCCTTCGTATACATATCGCCAACAATTGTCGTCGCGATTGGCTGGACGGCCCCGGCTCCCAGCCCTTGTAAAACCCGGCTGATAATGAGCATTTCCATCGTAAAGGAAAATCCACAAAGCAGCGAACCAATTAAAAAAATAATGATCCCGATTGAAAAAATGAGCTTTCTTCCATAAAGATCGGCCAGCTTTCCATATAACGGAATCGCAACAACCTGCATTAAAAGATAGGAAGAAAAGACCCAGCTGTATAAAGAAAAGCCCCCCAGATCTGCGACAATCCCGGGCATCGCTGTTGCGACAATCGTTGCTTCCACAGCCGCCATAAACATCGCCAGCATGACAGCAGCCAGGACAAGCGGTCTATTTGTTCGCTTCTGTTTGTCCATTCCACACTCTCCCATTTTTACAGTTACTCTGACAAAGACTCTTTTGTCATTTTAATACAAATTGGCATTCCATCAAAGAAAACTTTTCGCTATCAAGCTGACCAAACGCTGAAACTATTTTCAAACCGGGATAGAAAAAAGGAAGGACCATACCCGGAGATCATTTATTTGAAGGCAAATAAAAAAGCCGCCCCTCATCTTATGAAGCAGCAGCCTGACAGATTTATGATTGTTGATCTTCCTGTAATTGCTTTTCAGCTTTCATCGCAATGCGGTGAAAGAAGGCGGCGAGCGCCAATGTAAGAAAAACAGCCGCAATGAACAGCTCCGGGTGATGCAAAGCGAGCCCTTGAGCCGGAACGAGCAGGCCGATAAAAAGAAACATGCTTAACGCTACTAAAATAAAGCCGAAGCGCTTATAATCTGCTACTTTATCTTTTAATGCTTTTTGCTGTTGATCCATCTCTGACTTCCCCCCATCCTCCTTCAATTCTATCATGAATCATCAGGAGGATCGCATGTAATCTCCGTTAATGGAGGGAGACGCTACCAGTTATTCAGCCAATGCCTCGACCATTAATAGCACCTGCTTCGCGGAATGGACGGAAGCTGTTTCCAGAAATTGATCATAGGACACTTTCGCATCGCTTCCGGCGATGTCAGACAGTGAGCGGATAATAACAAAAGGCATGTCGAATTGGTAGCAGACTTGAGCGATCGCTCCTGCTTCCATTTCCGCACAATAAGGATGATTGAAAATCTGCTTTAACTCCTCGACCCGCTGATGATCGCTCATAAACGAATCGCCGGATACGATCAAGCCTGTCACGGCATGAATGCCAACCTTTTCCGCCGCCTTTTGCGCCACTTCGACAAGCCTTTGATCCGGTGTGTAGTAAGCCGGCATTCCCGGCACCTGACCAAACTCGTAGCCAAAGACGGTCGCTTCCACGTCGTTGTAACGCACCTCAGTTGAAATAACAATATCGCCGACCTTCAATTGCTCATGAAAGCCGCCGGCTGATCCTGTATTAATAATGCATGTCGGTTCAAACAGTTGAATCAAAAGCGTCGTGCCAACCGCCGCATTCACTTTACCAATCCCTGATTTCAGCAGGACCACTTCTGTGCCGCCCAGCTTCCCTTGATGAAACTCACACCCGGCAATCGTTGTATCCTGACGATTATCCAGCTTTCCTTTGATTAATTCCACTTCTTCGTCCATCGCTCCAATAATCCCAATTCTCACGCGTAACACTCCTTATCCATATCATCAAACCTATTATACAGGTTTCATTTTCATTTGCACGCATCTTTGCTAAGATAATAAAGAAAAAACGCATAGCGAAAAAGGAGAATAGAGATGGCGATTCAATTAGACCGTATCGGAGACAAAATTGAATTCTATGAAGCTTTTGATCTGCCCACACTTGAAGCCTTGATAAACGACAAAATCGAACAGAACAAAGCGTTGCTGCTGCGTGTCCACTCCGTCCAGCACAGCGTCCATATTCATCCAAAAACGGAGAGGCCCGTCTACACGGCTGTAGTCCATTACAAAGAGCCTTAGAAAAAAGGTAACTATCAACCTTTTTTCTAAGGCCCAAAACAGGGCTTCCTTTCATTGCTTCTGTTCTTATCCTCTGCGGTATGGATTTTCGGCAAGCTGCTGCTTGTCAACCGGCATCCAGCCTCTTCCATCGACCCATTCAATAAACACTTCATACGGCTGTTCCTGCCTGTCCGGAGCACTGACGACGCCGCGCGCTCTCGTAGGGCTTCCTCCATTTTCAAGACGCCAAACGATCATATTTTCATCAAGACCTGTTGCATAGCGCAAAGCTCTCTCCATCTCATTCCAATTTGTGCTTCCTTGGGTAAAATCAGGAGCGAACTCACCTGTCTGCGATGTGCCGACCGGCTCCCATTCACCGTCCGGGACGGGTTCCAAATCGCGTTCTGCGTCGCTATCATTCTCTTGCTCATCTATCTCATTTTCCTGATCCACCGGCTCTCTTTCCTCTGCCGGTTCATCCGGCTGTTCTACAGGCTCAGCTGGATCGGTAATGGCTTCTCGCTCTGGTTCTTCCTCGACAGACTCCTCTTGGTCAAGTGCTGCTTCCTCAGAGGGAGATGATCCAAAAAAGATCTGTGCTCCAAATACAAGGATCAGAAGGACAACGACCCCAATCGCTATGTTTAGTATCCGATTGATTCGCTGCTTTTTGCGTTGCTCAAAACGATACCCTTGCATAACTCCACTCTCCTTTTCCTATCTCTCATCCGTATTATACAAGAACTTTCTCCAATTGGCGAGGTAGGCTTTACAACCATGTCTATTTAACCATGATGCCAATCCCCGGCCAACGGCTTACTTTTCTTGCGTCATTTTAGCGAAAAAAGGATGCATCAGCAGGCTTTGATCACCTTTTGATACATCCTCCCAGGGCGTCAGCGGATCCCTGTCTTAGTTATCGGTAAAGTCACTCGGCTCCAGCAGGTCAAATTCCTTTTTTAAGGCTTCATAATCCAACTCGAGCAGCTCGCAATACTTTTTTACATTTTCAAAGAAATTTGCCGTTTCTTCATCGACTACGAGATCGCGTTTGTAAGAATATAAATTGATCAGCTTATAAAGCTCACTGAAATAACTCACTCTTTCCACTTTACTCATCATCTCACCTCATTCTTTGCGACATTGTGTATGAATTCTATTATCGCATAAATTTGCCATGAAGAGAATGGGGATTACAGAGATACGTGGCCAACGCCGTCTTTAATCGTGATTTTCGTCCCGTAAGGCTCCGATAAACGCTGCAAATCATAGAGAACATCGAGATTGGCAGACAGCTTCGGCCAGCCGCGCTCATAGCGGGGCAATCCGAAACCGAGCTCAATCGGATGCAAACGTAAGCTTGTCAGCTTGCCATCCTCCATCTCCCAGAGCGGGACGACGGACTCCCAAACTTTTTTATTAACGCCAAGCCCTCTCGTTCCATTTGCGCTGCGGATATCAAGAGCGTCCGCGACCGTCGCTTCGCCTTCGATTCCATACTGTTCATAAAAGTCATGCGGCAAGGTTGCCACAGTGTCATTTTGAAAAATAAAATTGCCCAAGCTGTAGAAAATCGGACGATTTTTATAAATTTCAATCCCGCGGACGATATGAGGACCATGCCCAATGACGGCATGCGCTCCTTCATCGATACAGAGGCGGGCGAAGTCTTCGAGAAAATCAGGAGCCACTTCCTTGCGCCCCTCGCCCATTTCATGCGTATGGATGCTCATTAACACGTAGTCGGCCTGACGCTTTGCATTGGCGATCGCCGCTCTAATTCTTTTTACATCGCCTTCATGCAAATGACGTTTCATTCCTTCTTCTTCACTCAGTTCAAAGGAATAATCGCCGAATTTATATTGGGCGCCGGCCAGAGCGAAGCCTTCTTTGACGGCTAACTCATGCTCGGCATTAATGCCGGTCACAGCGGCTACCTGTTGAAGATGCTCCATATTTTTCTGATTTAAATAAAATGTCGTTTGATAGCGGAGTGGATTGACGCCCGGGCGTCCGAGGCTGTCTCCACGCTGCTTGCCCGCTCGCCAAAACTCGTGGAACGTGGAAGTGGCACCAATGATCGCGATTCTTCCGGCAGGGCTTTCCAAATATTTTGGAGCCGCCGCCGCATCAAGATGCTTGCCGACACCGGCATGAACGAAACCAGCCTCGTCCAAATAGCGTTCCGTTGCCTCAAGCCCGCCGTACAAATAATCCAATGTATGATTATTCGCCCATGTGACGCAGTTAAATTGATAATACTTCAAATCGCTTAGGACGGTGGGAGGCGCGATCGCCCATGTACCGCCGCTCATCGCTGAAGGGTAGCCTTCGTAATGATGGGTTGTCACTTCGAGATTCGTAAAGCGGCAGTCCGCCTCGCCGATTAACGACATTAAGTCTTGATCCTGTTCTTTTTCCGTCATTCTTCTCGTAATAAAACTGTCTCCGGTAGCTACAAAGCGCACTGTCGTCTGCTCCTTTTGTACATAATGATGAAAAGAGGTTGTCGCAAAAGGCCGTTACCCGGACTTTTGCGACACCTCTACATTAAGACCTGCCTGTCAGCAAAGCCTGTTAAATCGTTCTTGGGTTAATCAATTGGCCAACCGGCGTCGTAGTCAGTTCACCGTCGGCCATCACGACATGGCCACGGACGATCGTATAAACCGGCTTGCCCTTCACCTCAAAACCGTCATAAGCGGTTACTTTGCTTTTGCTATGCAAAGCTTCGCGTCGCAGCGTATATTCCTGCTCCATATCAACGATTGTAATGTCAGCATCCGTTCCGACACGTAAAGAGCCTTTCTTCGGATAAATATCGAACAGCTTTGCCGGTGCTTCCGCGAGCAGGCTCGCGACATCCGTGCGGGAAATCGTGCCTTTCGCCGCGGCATCAAGCATTAACGGGGCAAGCGTCTCTACCCCGCACATGCCTGCCGGAATCGACCAGAGATCGCCGTCTTTTTCCTCCTCGGTATGCGGAGCATGGTCTGAGCAGACAAAGGAAATCGTGCCATCCTTAATGCCTTCCCACAACGCTTCCTGATCCTTCTTATATTTAACAGGAGGATAAACCTTCATCTGCGGGCCGACCTTATCATAATCTTCAGCCGACAGGAACAGATAATGCGGACACGTTTCCGCTGTAATTGGATAGCCTTCCTGCTGCGCCTGACGGATCGCTTCAACAGCCTCTGCCGTGCTGACATGAAGGATATGAAGACGGGCGCCAGTCTGCTTCGCCATCGCAATGCCGGAGTGAACTGTGAGCTCTTCGGCCAAATTAGGACGTCCTTCAAGCAGATCCTCGTAAGTGCGACCGCCGCGCGCTTCGACTTTATTTGTTAAATGCTGAATCAAATCATTGTTCTCAGCATGAATCGCCAGCATCTGGCCTGTTTTCGCGACTTCGGCAAACATGTCATAGACATCGCCGTCGCCGAATGGTGGAATGACATCTTCCATCCCCGTTTTGTAGTTATACATCAGCTGATACGTTTTCGCATGGACGGCATATCCCCAGAAAAACTTAAAGCCAATCACACCCGCTTCATGCAGAGAAGAAAGCTTATCAAGATTTAAATGCCCGAGACAAATCGCCCAGATGCCATAATCGACAAAGGCCTTGCTTGCCAGATTGTCGACCTGCTTTTGAAAGTTTTCAGGATTGTTAATCGGCGGATTTGTGTTCGGCATTTCAAAGACGGCTGTAATTCCGCCGGCCGCTGCCGCCAAGGAGGAATGATAGAAATCTTCCTTGTAGGTTGCACCAGGATCACGGGAATGTACATGGGTATCCATAAAGCCCGGGAATACATATTTCCCGGCAGCATCGATCGTATCCGCCGCTTCACCAGGCAGCTCCTCAGCGGTAACGGCCTGAATGATCCCGTCTTTAATAAAAAGATTCGCGCGAAACTCTTCCTGATTTGTGACAACCGTACCGTTTTTAATAACTAAGTCCCATTTCATTTAGCTCCACTTCCTTTATCTCTTTTTGAATGTGAACCTGACCAATTAACTCCTGAATATCTGGAATATGATGACGCTCCATGTAGGCTTTGACATCCCGCAAAATATCGATCATCGCTGTCGGCTGAATGAAGCTTGCCGTACCGACCTGAACCGCGCTCGCTCCGGCAAGGATCATTTCAATCGCATCCTCGGCCGTTGCGACTCCGCCACAGCCGATAATCGGAATGTTAACCGCCTGCGCCACTTGGTAAATCAGGCGGACGATAATCGGTTTAACCGCCGGACCGGAGAGACCTCCCATTACATTGCCGATCTTCGGCTTTCTTGTCTCTACATCGATCGCCATCGCCAGCAACGTATTGGCTACATTTAAAGAATTACTGCCGCCTGCCTCTGCCGCTTTAGCGATCTCCTGAATGCTTGTCACATTTGGCGTCAGCTTGCTGATAATCGGTTTATCCGTAACAGCGCGTACTTTCTGGACGAGCTTATACGTTAAGTCGGCATCCATTCCGAACGCCAGACCATTTCCTTTTAAATTCGGACAGGAAATGTTTAGTTCAAGCGCATCAATCCGGCTATCGGCAGCAAGGATGTCAGCCAATTCAGCAAACTCATCGACCGAGCCGGCTGACAGGCTGGCAATAAGCGGCGTATCAAACTGGGCGTAATAAGGTACATAATGCTCCATGTAATACTCAATTCCCTTGCTTTGAATCCCGATTGAATTAATCATTCCTGCCGTTGTTTCACAAACGCGCGGCGTTGCATTTCCCGGTCTCGCTTCAATCGTGATGCTCTTTGGCACAAGCGCGCCAAGCTGATTAAAGTCGATGATCTTATCCATCTCAGGACCGAACGCACCCGATGCCGGCATGATCGGATTTTTTAATGTTAGGCCGCCAATATCAACTGCTAATTTTAATTCGGTCATGCTAACACCACCTTTTCTAACGGGAAAACAGGCCCTTCATGGCAGACGCGGACACTTTTCACATCATCGCCTTCCCGAATATCACAAACACAGGCAAAGCAGACGCCCATTGCGCAGCCCATATGCTCTTCAAGCGCAATTTCTCCCGGAAGCTGATGCTTGATCGCCAGTCTTTGCATCAGACGCGACAGCCGCTTTGAACCGCATGTGTACAGAGCGTCAATCGCCTGAGCGCCCATAATGTTCCCGATCAACGCTTCGACTTTTTCAACATCGCTCGTGCCTGATTCATCCGTTACTTTATAGACACTCACGCCAAGCCCTTCAAGAAAATCAGCAGCAAGCAAATCATTTTCACTGCGGGCGCTGAGAATCGCATGAACCTTCTTCCCCTTTTGTGCCGCCTCAAAGGCGAGTGCTGCCAACGTCGCGACTCCTACCCCTCTGGCCAGCAGCAAAATTGATTCGTACTCCTCCTTCAGATCAAAGCCGACCCCAAGTGGACCGAAGATATCAATCTTCTCGCCTGCCTTGAATTCTGTCATTTTTGTTGTGCCGAGTCCTTTTACGAGATAGAGAAATTCAAGCGTATTTGCCTCATCATCAATGCGGTACACACTGAGCGGTCTTCTTAAAAAAGGATAGACGCTTTGTTCACAAAGAATATTAAAAAACTGGCCCGGATGCACCTTCTCGGCGATTTCACTCGTATCGACTGTCATATGCCAATAGCGTTCACTCACTTGTACATTTGTCAGGATCGTGACTTGTTGTGCTTTCATTATGCTTTTCTCCTTTTACTCTTGTTGTTAACTTCAATGGCATACGCTAAAACAGCTTCCTTCATGACACCAATGCCTGTCATGATATCGCCAGCCTCTGTAAATTCATCCGGGTGATGGCTCAGACCGTCAACGGAAGGAACAAACAGCAGTGCAGTCGGCCAGCGTTTCGCCATGTACATCGAGTCATGGCCCGCCCCGCTTGGCAAAAAGGAATAGGGGATACGCCGGTTTTCACAAATGGTCGCCATTTTCTTGACGAGCATTTCATCCATCATCACCGGCTCTTCTTCTGTTTTCCAATCAATCGTCACCTTTACGTTGCGTGACTGCTCCACTCTTTCGATTTCCTGCTTAATCGCGGCAAGGACGCGCTTTCTTGATTCCCCATTCGTGCTGCGGATGTCAATCTTGAGCGATGATTTCCCCGGGACGACATTCATAGCTCCAGGTAAAACATCGACAACACCCACGGTTGCGACCGTTTCATACTGCTCTTCGGCAAGTGCTGCTTTTTCCACAATCAGTGACAATTCGGCCGCTGCCAAAAAGGCATCGCTCCGGTTCTTCATCCCTGTTGTACCCGAGTGAGAGCTTTTTCCGTCAATGGTAAGTGATAGTCGCATCGGGGCGGCAATCCCTGTCACAACGCCGATCGTCTTGTTACGATCGATTAATTTACTGCCCTGTTCAATATGAAGCTCAAGAAAGACTTTAATATCTTCTTTGCTCCGGGCCGCGTTCGTCATGGACTCAAATTCCAGCCCCTGCTCTGCTACTACTTCTTGGATTGAACGATCATCCTTATCCTTCAAGGACCGAAGCGAATCCAAATCAAGAAAACCTGTCATTGCTTTACTGCCGAGCGTTGAAGCATTAAATCGCGCCGATTCCTCACAAGCAAAGGCAATCAGTTCAACGGGATGCAGCGTATTGATTTCCTCCTCTGCCAGCATTCTGACGATTTCCAGCCCGGCAATCACACCAAGCGTTCCGTCATACTTCCCGCCATTATAGACGGTATCGAGATGAGAACCGACCGCTACAGCCGGCAGGGACGGGTCAATGCCTTCCTTACGGGCAATGAGATTTCCTGCTTCATCTTCTCTCACCGTCATCCCAAGCTGTTCACATTGCTCGCGCACAAATTGCTTGGCCTGTCTTTCCGCCTCAGAATAGGCAATCCGCTCCATGCCATTAGCGGTGGCGCCTATTTTGCTAATTTTTTCTAACGTTTGAACCACTCGAATTCTATTCATGCAAAACCACCCTCAATTTATTCATAGTTGTTCTCATGCTGTTATACATTCCGTTTTAAGCGGTGGTTAACCTTTGTTCATTTAGATAACAATCTGATTGTTTCACTATCTAAATCGACAGTCGCTTTCCAGATAGCGATGTATTTTCAATCCCATATTCAGCATTAGCTTTTCCTCTGTTTTTTGGAGGTTCAAGCCTGAAATGGCTTTTATTTTCTGAAGCCGGTATTTCAGTGTGTTGACGTGAATAAACAAATCCTTCGCCGTTTCCGTTAATGATTCATTATGCTTAAAATATTGTTCCAGCGTTTCAACAAGATTCAATTCGCTGTCCAAATCATTTTTGGCAAGCGGGCCGACTGTTTCATCATAAAACTGTTCCAGTTCATCCCTGTTTTCAATCAGGGCAATTAAGCGATAAGCCCCAAGATTGGTGAAATAGATAATCGGCTGATCCTTCCAGAAGACCGGACCAAACACGACCGCTTGCTCAGCTTCCCGAAAGCTTTTACGCAATCCGTCTACTCCACTGTACGTTCGGCCGACTCCGAGAGACACATCTATCTGCACCACTTGTTTAATTCCAGTCGCGAACTGACCGATCATTTTCTTAAGCTCCGGCTTTGTTCTGCCTTTTACGGGCAACAGGACGTACAAAGAATGGCGGACGGCACCGACAACGACGTCTTCCTCAACCTGGGTCAGCACACTTTCAATTCGGCCAAGCGCGGAAGCAAACAGCTTGCCGTCCTCCACCTCCTTGCCGCTGACAGAGATGCAGACATAGGCTTCCTCCGCCTGATAGCCGTACATTTTCCCTTTATCAATCAAATCCTGTTTGTTAATAAATTGGTTGAAAAACAAATCACGGAAGAAGTCGTTGCGATATTGCTGCTCTATGTCGTATTTTACTTTTTTCCGCAGAAACTCTAATGACAATAGCATCGATGCCTTTTCTAAAATTGCCAGCTCCATCTCGATGTATTCAGAACGAGAATGGAAGCTTGAAACCGTCCCTTGCAACTCCCCATCAATAATGATCGGAGAGACAATGCAATCTTCCAGTGCTTCGCCCTGCTTCCTTCTTGGCATCCGCACAGCGCGCTGGACAACCTTTAATTCATTGACTTGTTGGGTTGTTAAAGGAGCGAGCTCATGCTTTTGCGGGGGAACTTCAATATAAGGGGCCAACGCCTCCAAGTAAACCTCTGTTTTCGTCAGCAGCGCCAACGTATCCATAAAACTGCTTAACCCATTTTCATACAGGGAAATTTCACTTAATAAGTGACTTGTTTGATCGAGATCCTCTTGAAGAACTACCTTTTCATCGAAAATGACATTCATGGCCGGTGAGAGAATATCCAGGTAGGAGATTTCCTCCGGGATTTCCAGAAGAGGCATCCCGTATTCGTCAGCCTTTCTTTTCATCTCGTCCGGAATCGCCCCGATAAAACGGTTTGGTTTCACCGCCACCGCCGTTGTCCCGACTTCATACAAGCGATCAATCAGTTCAAGCTGGGCGGCAGGATCGTCCTTAATCGGATATAAACTCGTGAGCAGCAATTCGTTTCCCTTTAACCAATTAATAATATCCGGGACTTCCATCACCGTCACATAAGATACGCTTTTCTCAAGGCCTTGATGGCCGGCAACCACCTTACAGTGGCGCAGGCCGCCAATTTTCAGTAATTTTTTCAATGAAGTGGCCATTTTTCGATCCTCCCCTGTTAGCGAGATACATTACAACAGACGCAGCAAGAATAAAGATGCATCCGGTACATACGTAATGACGAGCAAGGCAAGGACATTGACCGCGAAGAAACGGAGTAAGCCCGGCATCATTTCGCCCATTTTTAATCCGGTTATCCCCTGGGTGACGAATATATTGATTCCAAACGGCGGAGTGTACATGCCGATTGCCAAATTCGAAATCATAATAACCCCTAAATGAACAGGGTCGATTCCCATTGCCATTGCCGTCGGGAAAATAAGTGGAGCGACAATAATAATAGCTGCGACGCCCTCCATAAACATCCCGAGCACAAGTAACACAACATTCAGAATTATCAAGAACATAAATGGTGACTCGATCGTACTCGTCATCCAGCCGGCAATTGTTTGCGGCACCTGACCTCTCGTCAGCATCCAGCCGAGCACCTGGGCAGCGGCGACAAGAACGAGTACCTGGGCCGTTAAAATCCCGGAGTCGATACAAACGCGGTATAATTTCTTTAATGTCATTTCCTTATAAACAAACATACTGATTAATAACGCATATACCGCAGAGACACCAGCTGCTTCTGTCGGAGTGAAAATCCCGCCGTAAATCCCGCCAAGAATAATGACCGGAATCAGCAAAGCCCAGCCGGCTTTATAAGTCGTGCTCAGCAGTTCCTGCCTCGTTGCCCGCTTATCACGCTCAAGATTATGCTTCCGGGCGTAGAAATAAATATAAATAATAGAGGAAAGCCCATAAATGAGACCCGCTCCGATACCGGCGATAAAAAGCTGTCCGACAGAGACACCTGTCACGGAACCGAAGATGATTAACGTGATACTTGGTGGAATAATAAGGGAAACCGAACCGGCTGAAGCCAAAAGTCCCGCCGCAAACCAGTTATGATACTTTCCTCTGATCATTTCAGGGTACATAATCTTTCCGATCGCGACGACTGTCGCCGGACTCGAACCAGAAAGCGCCCCAAAGAACATACTCGAAACCTGACTCGTCATCGCCACTCCACCGGAGATATGACCGACCATCGCACGAGCCCAATCCAAAATCCGTTTTGACAAACCGCCGACTTCCATAATATTGGCTGCTAAGATGAAAAACGGCAGCGCCATTAACGCAAACTGATCCAGTCCGCCAAACAGACGCTGTATCAAAATCATCGGGTTAATGTCCGTTGTCAAAAGCACCGTTGCAAAAGAAGCCAATCCAAGCGACACAAAAATCGGAGTACTTGAAAACAGGAAGATAAAAATCAAAACAATCAATACAGTAATCATGGTTGTTTCTCCTCTATCGTGTTAGATTGCAGGTCTTTAAACAGCTTGAATGTATGAACGACCAAATGAATAAGTGAAAGGAGCGCCCCTATCGGAATCGCTAAATAAATGTAAAACATCTTAATTTGCAGCGAAGGTGTAATTTGTCCGGAGTTGATGCTGAACTTCACTAATTCAATACTGTAGTAAAAAATAAACGCCATAAAAACGATGGAAAGCAGGTTGACGACTAACGCTATAATCGCGCCCCATTTCTTTGATAAATAATCGAGGAAAAAATCAATTCCTACATGAAGACCTCGCCGGAAACAAACCGCGGCTCCGATAAATGTAATCCAGATCATGCCATACCGAATAACCTCCTCCGCCCAGTTCGTATTTGCACTGAAGCCGAAACGAAGCACAATATTCACAAACAAGACAATCGTCACAGCAAGTAAACAAATGCCAACAAAAGCTTCCTCAATCCGATTGATCCACTTCATTGTTCATTCTCCTTTTACTAAAAGTCTTACGCGGAGTCTTTGCCCTTCTTTTAGTATGATGAAACGTCATTACACACCTTATCTAAAAGAACAGGGGATGCCTTTGAAGGATCACTTTTGCACCTTTAAAGACAACCCCATACAGCAAGCGTCGTCCTCCCTCTGCCGGCCCGCTCATTCATCCTTGAGCCGCCGGCAATGCGGAATGTTCTGACGCATCTTTTTTTGTGCAAGCGGAGTTATCCTATCAACTCGTTATCCACCTGCCAGGAGCAGAACCGCATACTGCTTAGAGAGGGTGTCCCGAAAGCTTCTGGGACACCCTCTTCAACGTGGCAAGCGATATACGGAGCCACTACGGGCTTTTAACTTTTTCGTTACGTCCTATTCATTACCTGCTACTTGGTCAATCGCTTCATAAAGCTTATGAAGCAGTTCAAGTTGTTCAGGTGTATTGTACACTTCTTCATGCATAGGCAGTGACGCTTCACGGAAGCTTTCGATTTCTTCTTCCGTTAATTCATAATAGTTCGCACCAGAATCAATAATCGCTTGACGGTACTCGTCTTCCACTTCGCTTAATGCTTGGCGCGCAGCAGTACGTCCTTCTTCTTCAGCTTGAGCAATCACTTGCTTTAACTCGTCAGAAAGCCCTGCATACCAGCCTTGGTTAGCCATTAACACATATGTCATTGTGCCATGGTAGCTTTCAATAATATTATCCTGAACTTCATGATAATTATTTAAGTAAATTGTTTGTAATGGATTTTCTTGTCCATCAACAACACCTTGCTGTAAAGAGTTATACACTTCAGCGTAAGGCACAGGAATCGCATTTCCGCCCCATGTTGCATATTGCTCAATTAAAAGCGGGGATTCCATAACACGCATCGTTAAACCTTGGAAGTCAGCCGGCTCATGAATTTCCTTGTTTCCTGTCGTGAACAATTTAAAGCCGCCAGGCCAGTAACCTAGTCCTTCAAATCCACCTTGACCAAGAGTTGCTAAAACTTCTTGTCCAACTTCTCCGTCAAGCACTTCATACGTTTGCTCTGTATCTGCAGGCCATAAGTATGGAAGATCGATTACTTTAATGTCATCAACAAACGGACTAACGACAGCAGTTGGCTGCATTGTAATATCGATTTCACCCATTTGTGTTCCTTCAACTTGTTCACGTAAGCTTCCAAGCTGCGAAGCCGGGTAAACATCGACTGTTACTTTTCCGCCAGTTTGCTCTTCTACTACTTCTTTAAACTTTTCAGCCCCAATGTGCTCTGGGCTTTCAATTGGTTGATTATGGCTAAAGGTAATAACCAATTCTTCAAATTCAGCATCTCCAGCATCTCCAGTTGCTTCTTCACCTGGTGCAGCGTCATCAGTACCTTCATTTGTGTCGTCCGAGCCGCCACATGCTGCGATAACAAACAAGAATAACGCAGACAGTAATAATACGAGTAATTTTTTCATACTTGATACCCCTTTTTGAATTTTTTAAAAATTAGTTACACACAGTGTACCTGCTAACTATTTGTCCATTCGGCTAAATCTCCATTTGTAATTATGTCCAAAAGAACAAATAAATTTGCGACATAATGAAATTAATTTAACATTCTCCTTTCTTCATCTGTGACTTATTCTCTTACATTATATGAAAAACTTTTCTAAAATTCTATACCTTTGTGAGAAAATCTAACAATAAACTTTCTGAATATATGACGAATTTATGTCAGATAACTGAAAACGCTTTTAATTTTTATGTTAGATAATCTATAATATTTTACCAAAATACTTAACTAACTTATCTTTTTGTTATATTAGAATAATATTTGGAAGCAAAAATAAAAGCTTGCCTACCGGTCTCCATTACGAGACAGGCCGACAAGCCGGGCGTTCTTAGCGAATATCAACAATTTGAATTTCCATCTCTCCACCAGGGGTATTTACCATTACCTTGTCATTGATTGCTTTTCCAAGTAAGCTTTGCGCCATCGGAGAATCATTGGAAATCTTTCCTTCAGCCGGATCAGATTCAGCGCTTCCAACAATCGTATACTCTTCTTCATCGCCATCTGGAAGTTCGATGAACTTCACCGTCTTCCCAAGCGTTACAACGTTTTCTGAACCTTCTTCTTCTTCAATCATCACCGCATTGCGAATCATTTTTTCTAACTGAATAATCCGCCCTTCGACAAACGCCTGCTCTTCCTTCGCTGAATCATATTCGGAATTCTCCGAAAGATCGCCGAAACTGCGGGCAATCTTAATGCGTTCCACTACTTCTTTGCGCCGTTCCGTCTTCAAATATTCGAGCTCTTCCTCCAGCTTGCGTTTTCCTTCCATTGTCATATAATGTTTTTTCTCTTCCGCCATTGTGACTCACTCCTCATCTGCTTGTTCAAATAAAATATAATTGCTTCACATATGTAGACTAAGAACTCGGCAGTTTCCGAGTTCTTAGTTGCTTACATGTATGAAAGAAAGTAAGGCTTACCCCTAAAATGCAACCTCACTTTCCCTATGCTATTACAAAATCGCTTTTTCTTCAATAATTGTGCGTATTTTTGTCACCATTAGATCAATCGCGACACGGTTTTGTCCACCTTCGGGAATGACGATGTCGGCATAGCGCTTCGTCGGTTCAATAAATTGCAGGTGCATCGGCCTGACAACCGACGTATATTGATCAATGACCGACTCAATCGAACGACCTCGGTCACGAATGTCACGAAGAAGGCGGCGAATGATGCGAATATCGGCATCCGTGTCCACAAATAGCTTAATATCCATCATCTCACGAAGCCGCTCATCCTCTAAAATCAAGATTCCTTCCACGATAATGACATCCTTTGGCTCAATGATCACGACTTTATTTGAGCGGGTATGTGCTTTATAGTCGTAAACCGGCTTTTCAACTCTCTTTTTCGCAGCGAGCTGCTGAAGATGATGAAGCAGCAGATCATTATCAAAGGCCAGCGGATGATCGTAATTCGTTTTCAGCCGTTCTTCAAAGCTAAGTCCACTTTGATCTTTATAATATGCATCCTGCTCAATCAAGACGATCGATTGCTCATTAAATTGCTGAAAAATTTCTTTCGCAACCGTTGTTTTGCCGGAGCCCGTCCCCCCGGCTACCCCAATTATAATTGGTTTTGTTGCCATTATCTTACCTCTTTGCGCATCATGTTTTGTGGATGAACCGGCTGATCGACTTTAAAGCGGACAATTTGCAGCGGATGACGCGCCGCATCAAGTTCCTGTCCATCTTCATCCCAAATCGTCTCGATTTTTTGCATGAAGTTGCTTATTTCCGGGCCGAAAAATTCCACTTCGTCTCCTGGTTTAAAGTGATTGCGCTGCTGCAATGTAACGATTGATGTTTCTGGATCATAATCGAGCACCAATCCGGCGAAGTCATACTTTGTCCGCTTCGGATGACTGCCGTACATTTGCTCTTCAAATGTCGGTTCGCCTTCGAAAAACTGTGGAGCGAAATCGCGATTCGCGCATTTTTCCAGTTCATCCAGCCATGCCTTATCGATCTGAAAATTGTCAGGATCGGCACAATAAGCATCAATAACCTTGCGATATACACTTGTAACGGTCGCGACATAATGGATTGATTTCATTCGCCCTTCGACCTTCAAGCTGTCAATTCCGGCTTCAATCAGCTTAGGAATCGCCTGAATTAAATTCAAATCTTTCGGACTCATCGTATATTGCGGATCGTTTTCCGAGAACAGCGCTTTTTCGCCCTGCTCATTCGTTTCATATAAGTCGTATTCCCAGCGGCATGATTGACAGCAGCCTCCGCGGTTGGAATCACGCGCTGTCATATGGTTGCTCAAGACACAGCGGCCGGAATATGAAATACACATCGCGCCGTGAACAAAGCTTTCAATTTCAATATCAACATTTTTCTTCATCTCAAGCATTTCTTCAAGTCCTACTTCGCGGGCAAGAACGACACGGTGCAGCCCTTCTTCTTTCCAATACTTGACCGCCAGCCAGTTACTCAGCGACTGCTGGGTGCTTAAATGCACCTCAACTTTTGGAGCAACGCGTTTACATGTTTCAATAATGAGCGGGTCGGCGACGATAATCCCGGTCACGCCGACATCCTGCAGGGAGCGTAAATATTCCTCAAGCCCGTCCATGTTTTCATTATGAGCGTAAATATTCGTCGTCACATATACTTTGGCGCCATATCTGCGGGCAAATTCTACGCCCTCTCGCATTTCTTCAAGCGAAAAATTATCGGCATTTGAGCGCAGGCCGAATTCCTGGCCGCCAATGTAAACCGCATCCGCGCCATAATGAACAGCAACTTTTAATTTTTCGAGACTTCCAGCCGGCGCGAGCAGCTCCGGTTTTTTCATAATGATCCGTTTCCCTTCACTTGTACGTTCTGCAATCGTTGACATCCCGTTTCCTCCTTTCTAATAGACCGTTTCTTTAAAGAAAAAGCCGGTATCCAATTTTCGATTCTGCGGCTGAAGCGCTTCGGCCTCTGCCAGTAACGCCTCTTTTTTCTCCGCGTATTGCTCTGGTTCGTCGGCGCAAAGATCAATCGCCTCTCTGTAAAGAGCCGTTACCTTTTCAAGGTAGTCCGTCTCCTTAAGGATGCCGTCAATTTTAAAGCTGTCTACGCCTGCTTCGATTATCTCTTCCAGCTCATCGATGATGCAAATATCATTCGGGCTCATAATATGCGTTCCGTTCTCGTCTTCAAAAATCGGATAACGCGCCTCACGCTCGGCATCGTATAACCATAATTGCCGGTCCTTTGTCCGGCGCTCGACGGCGAGATTCTTTCCTTGAAATTGCATGTAATTCCCGATCAACGTCCGCTTCGACTGGAACATACAGGTCATTCCATGAACCTGCACTTCAATCTCGACTTCGGCATTCTCCTTGATTTCCACAATTTCATCCATGCTCAATTCACGGGCGAGCACAGCCCGGGCTGCGCCTTTCTTCCCCCAGTAATTGGCTGTATACCAATTCGTCGCGGTCGTTTCCGTATTCCAATGCAATCTCATGCCCGGAGCGGCCTGACGCACCGTCATCAAGACAGCCGGATCTCCGAATACAATCGCATCGACGCCTGCCTCTTGCAAAAAGGCAACATAGTCAGCAAGCTCCCCCACTTTATCATTATGAAATATCGCATTCATTGCTACATAGACCCGTTTTCCCTGTTCATGGGCAATCGTGACAGCTGCTCGTATATCAGCGCGGGAGAATTCGCCGGCTAACCGCAGCCCGTAGCGTTCTTCGCCAATGATGACCGCATCTGCCCCTGCTGCAAAAACCCGCGATACAGCGTCAAGGTCTTTAGGGGTCACTAGCAACTCTGGCTTCTTGTTCATATCTATCCCCTTCCTACTCTTCCTTTTTCACGCTTACAGCAAGGCCGTCACCGACCGGGATAATGGTCGTATCATAATCAGATCGGGACATGAGCCAGCTGTTATACGTTTTAATTTTATTCGTTAATTGGCGTAATCGTTTATTTTCAATATGGTCAGCAGCAACAAGGCCACGAAACAGGACATTATCCGAAAAGATCACGCCGCCTTTTTTCACATATGACCCATACATCTCAAAAAATCGTTTGTATTGACCTTTAGCGGCATCAATAAATAATACATCAAAAAGGGACTCGAATTCAAGTTTTTGGCTCAATTCCAGGGCATCGCCATGCCATACTTCAATCCGATCCGTCAAATTCAGCTCCTGCACATTCGCCAGCGCCTGCTCATAACGCGTCTCATCGCGCTCGATGGTGACAATCACAGCTTCAGGCAACGCCAGCGCCATTCTGCTTGCTGAATAGCCGATTGCCGTGCCAATTTCCAAAATCCGCTTCGGCTTCACCAGCTTAAGCTGCTGGAGCAGGCACTCCATGCCGACCAGATCCATGATCGGAACATCATGCTCCGTAGCAAAATGTTCCATCTCGACAATTTTGTCAGGTCGGGCCGGCAACAGTGAATGAAGATAATACACTACTTCTTTTTCGCTCATTCCGTTCCTCCAGTCTGAAGCTGTGACAAACTGTTCTACCTACAAGGTATCGTCCAAATGGCAGAGGGCGTCCCTGCACCGCTGCATGATTCTTCGTTTGGCATGTTCGTTCTATCCCAGCATCCTCTATTCCAGTAAGAGAGGGTGTGCCTAAGGAAAACCCTTTTGGCACACCCCGGTTGATTATTGAAAAGGCTTTGACGAGACGCAGCCGGTGAAGCTCAAAGTGGGTCAACCTGCTGTTCCCTATTCTTCACTTTCTGCTTCAATCCATTCATCACGATACATTTGATGGGTTTGATTATGCCCTTCATATGTCTCATTATAAATCACTTCGCCATTATAGCGCGCATAGAAGTAGACGTAATCTGTCTCCTCCGGCTGGAATGCGGCCCGGATCGAGTCGCTGCCCGGACTGGCGATTGGCCCGATTGGAATGCCTGGATACAAATACGTATTGTAAGGCGAGTCCACTTCCAAATCATTGTAAGTTGTCATATAGCGATGCTCGCCAAGCGCGTAAGACACTGTCGGATCAACCTGAAGTCTCATCCCCTGCTCAAGCCGGTTATACAAGACCCCGGAAATTAAGTAGCGATCCTCGGAATGCTGCGCTTCCCGTTCAATAATTGAAGCGAGCGTGAGGATGTTATGTAGCGTATACTCCCCATCCTCGACTTCGGCGAGAAACGGGTCAACTTCGGCTTCCGTCCGGTCAAGCATCGTCTCGATGATTTCTTTAATCGGCGGGTTGTCCTCAAGAAAGTCATAGCGCGCCGGAAATAAATACCCTTCAAGCGGATAACGGATCCCTTCCTGCAACACTTCATCTGTCAGCATCGCATAGCGGTGAATCAGGCTTTCAATATACTCGCGATCATTAAGCACTTCCATCACTTCTTCAACAGAATGCTCTGTATTCTCAGCTATGATTCCGGCGATATCTTCAAGCCACAATCCTTCTGGCACGGTGAAAACGAGCTCCGCCTCCTGAATCACGCGTCCATCCTTTAAGGCTGCGATCATTTCATCCATCGTCATCGCAGTGGAAAGGACATAGTCTCCAGCCTGGAATCCACTCTCATTGTTGTAGCGGACAAAATAACGGAATAACGCTCCATTGCGGACAAGACCTTCTTCTTCTAAAATGGTTCCAATTTGACTGGCAGATGAACCGATTGGAATCGTGACTTCAACTTCCTGCGGATTTTCTTCATTCATTGGGCCAAGTGCATTTTTTATATAAAAATACCCGCTTGTAAGCAGGATGGTTCCAATTAGAATGAATCCGATGACACAAAAAAAGACGATCTTTCTCACGACTTTCGCCTGAGAAACCCGTTCTTCATATAGATCATTTCGTGGTTTTTCGTTGGAATCAGACATCCTTCTCCCCCTTCCACCGTCTTATTATACTACATTTTCAAAAAAAGAGAACATCCTTAGATCAAAATCTGATCCTTTTGGATGTTCCCGTTCCTTCTTATTGATCTTCTTCCGAAAACGTGTTGAGCATCTCTTCAACGATTTCCCATTCAGCGTCGGTTTCGATCGGGAAGAGCGCGATGTCGTTTTCTTCCTCGTCACGGTCTTCATAACGAAACGCGAATACTTCTACCTCTTCATCCTCATCGGCCTCTTCGCCAACGGGTGTAACAAGAATATAGGATTTCCCGGTTTCGTCCACCGTAAATTTAAACAACTCATCAAATAAATGTTCATCCCCGTTTTCATCGGGAATCACAATACGATCTTTTTCTTCTTGCGTCATCGTCGCACCTCTTTTCCTAGTTTCCCTTATGATCAAGATAGCCTTGCAGGATCATAACGGCAGCCATTTTATCAATGACCTTTTTTCGTTTCTTTCGACTGACATCAGCTGAAATCAGCATTTTCTCCGCAGCGACAGTCGTTAGACGCTCGTCCCACATTTTCAGCTCGCAGTCCGGTACATGCGTCTGCAGCTGCTCGGCAAACTGCTCGCTCCGTTCACCGCTTGGGCCGATCGTTCCATTCATATTCTTCGGCAGTCCTACTACGATAGTGTGAACATCATATTGCTCCACCATGCGCTTTATTGTTAAAAAGTCCTGGTCTGGCTCCTCTTCGCTTCGCTTAATCGTTTCCAGTCCCTGCGCCGTCCAGCCAAGCTCATCGCTCAAAGCCACGCCAATCGTCTTCGTTCCGACATCCAACCCTAATGCTCTCATTCATTCTCCTTACGGTGCTGTGATAAATAGGATTTCACTAACTCTTCAATCAGCTCATCGCGCTCAAGCTTGCGAATGAGGGTACGCGCATCTTTATGCCGGGGAATGTACGCAGGATCTCCAGAGAGTAAATAGCCGACAATTTGATTGATGGGATTATAGCCTTTCTCCTCCAGCGCCCCATATACAGAAAGGAGTACCTCTTGGACATCAACATCGACCGAATCATCCGGAAAATTAAACTGCATTGTCTTGTCCATAGAGCTCATCACAAACACCTCTTTCATTTTGCAATAAAAACGTTCTCTATTGCTTGTTTACCTTTCATTGTACACCAAAAGCAGGAAATTAGGAAATCGTATGAATATATTCTTGCACATAAGCAAGCGCCTGTTCAAGCTGCTCCGGATTCTTTCCGCCAGCCTGCGCCATATCCGGACGGCCGCCACCGCCACCGCCGCAACGAGAGGCGACTTCCTTGACGATCCTTCCTGCATGGTAGCCTTCTGCTACTAAATCCTTTGTCACTCCGGCACTAATGTTTACCTTGCCGCCTGTCACAGCGCCGAGGACAATCACTCCTGAACCAATGTCCTGCTTCAGCTTATCGACTATCGCGCGCAGGCTGTCCATATCCTTCGCTTCAACCTTTTTCGCCAGCAGCTGGACATCGTTCACCGTAATAGCTTCATCGACAAGACTTCCCGCTTCAAGGTTGCTTAATTTTTGCGTTAACGATTCGTTCTCACGCTGCAATTCCTTGATTTGCTGCTGTGTCGCTTCGATTCTTGCCGGCACATCGACAACGCGCTTTGCCTTTAAACTGGCAGCGGCCTGTTTCAACAGCTGAAGCTGGTCATTCATATAGTGATAAGCCGCCTTGCCTGTCACTGCTTCGATCCGTCTCACGCCGGCCCCAATTCCGGATTCCGTCACGATTTTGAACAGTCCAATTTCCGCCGTATTTCTGACGTGACAGCCACCGCACAGCTCAAGGCTGTAATCGCCGACTTTTACAACGCGGACGATATCGCCGTACTTTTCGCCGAATAGGGCCATCGCGCCCATCGCTCTCGCTTCGTCAATATTTTTTAGAGAGATATCGACTTGAAGAGAATGCCAGATCTGTTCATTGACAATCGCTTCGACCTTGGCGATTTCCTCTTCATTAACTTGGCCAAAATGCGAGAAATCGAAACGGAGTCGTTCCTCGGAAACGAGGGAACCGGCCTGGTTAACATGCTCGCCAAGCACATCCTTAAGCGCTTGATGCAGAAGATGTGTGGCGGTATGGTTTTTGACAATTGCCGTCCGCTCCGTTTCTTCGACGACACAGCGCACCTCTGCCCCCTGCTTTAGCGTCCCTTCCTTCACCGTCACATGGTGAAGATGCTGGCCGTTCGGCGCTTTGCTGACATCCGTCACTTCAGCGAGGACACCGTCGCCGCGGAGGACGCCTTTATCAGCCACCTGTCCGCCACTTTCGGCATAAAAAGGTGTTTCGTTTAAGATAAGCTGCGCCTGTTCACCCGCTCCGACGATGTCGACCTTTTGCTTATCATGAATAAGCACTTCGACCTTCGCCGTCGTCGCCAGCGTATCGTAGCCGACAAACTTGCTTTCGACGACAATCTCGCCGAGCAATTCGTCCTGCACCTGCATCGAGCCGGATTCCTGTCTTGCCGAGCGTGCTCTTGAGCGCTGACCTTCCATCGCCTTCTCGAACCCCTCACGATCAATCGTTAAGCCTTTCTCCTCTACATATTCCTCCGTCAGGTCAATTGGAAACCCGTACGTGTCATAAAGACGGAAAACATCCTCGCCGGCAATTGTTGTTTTCTTGGCGGCTATCGCATCATCAAGAATTTTCTCAAGAATCGTCAATCCTTCATGAAGCGTTTCGTGGAAGCGCTCTTCTTCGTTTTTAATGACCTTCTGGATAAAATCGTTTTTCTCTTTGACCTCGGGATAAAAATCAACCATGATTTCTCCGACAACCGGCACGAGCTGATACATAAACGGCCGGTCAATCCCGATCAGCTTCGCATAGCGGACAGCGCGGCGCAAAAGGCGGCGCAGCACATAGCCTCGTCCTTCATTTGAAGGAAGCGCTCCGTCCCCAACGGCGAATGTTACCGTACGAATATGGTCGGCGATCACCTTAAAGGCGACATCTTTTTCTTCCTCCTGTCCGTAGTGAACAGATGTCTGCTGCTCCGTCGCGCGAATGATCGGCATAAATAAATCCGTCTCAAAGTTCGTCGGCACATCCTGAATAACGGATACCATCCGCTCAAGGCCCATCCCTGTATCAATATTCTTTTTCGGAAGCGGTGTATAGCTTCCGTCAGGATTATGATTGAACTGTGAAAAGACGAGGTTCCATACTTCTAAATAGCGGTCATTTTCTCCCCCTGGATAAAGCTCGGGGTCATTGGCATCGTCGCCGTAAGACGGTCCACGGTCATAGAAAATTTCCGTATTCGGTCCGCTCGGTCCTTCACCGATGTCCCAGAAGTTGCCTTCTAAGCGAATGATGCGCTCTTCGGGAATGCCGATCTTTTCCTTCCAGTATACATAAGCCTCATCATCCTCAGGGTGCACCGTGACGGACAGTTTATCCGCTTCAAAGCCGATCCAGCGTTCACTCGTTAAAAATTCCCACGCCCATTCAATTGCTTCTTCTTTGAAGTAATCGCCGATTGAGAAGTTGCCGAGCATTTCAAAAAACGTATGATGGCGCGCCGTCTTACCGACATTTTCAATATCGTTCGTCCGAATCGATTTCTGAGCGTTTGTAATCCGCGGGTTATCCGGAATCACTCGACCGTCAAAGTATTTCTTTAGCGTGGCGACCCCGCTGTTAATCCAGAGCAAGCTCGGATCTTCATGGGGAACAAGCGACGCACTCGGTTCGATATCGTGACCTTTCTCCTTAAAAAAGTCTAAAAACATTTGTCTTACTTGGGCAGATGTTAAAGGTTTCATCTTCTATCATCTCCTTATTTATATGTATGTAAAACGAAAACACGCGCTGGGCCTAATCGCTTCCCCACTGTGGGCCGGGCATCAAAAAAACTCCCTTTCCCGGATAAGG
Organism: Halalkalibacter oceani; assembly: GCF_040544555.1. NCBI lineage: Bacteria > Bacillati > Bacillota > Bacilli > Caryophanales > Bacillaceae > Halalkalibacter > Halalkalibacter oceani. The sequence goes on along the minus strand of NZ_JBEPKD010000020.1, from coordinate 47,651 downwards.
GACGAGAGTTATGTCACGCGGTACCACCCTATTTATAGACACCGACGGCGTCTATCACTTTCGACCATAACGCGGTTAGACGGCAGGATTTGCCTGCACTCAGGAGCAGCTTTCTGAAACCCTTCGTTTCAGGCATCTTCCAGCCATGGATGCCTTTCTCTGTAAACGGACTGTTTCATACTCGTTCCTTCAACGTATTCTTACTATGTTTATATGCCCTTTTCATTATAGGAAGCCGCTTGACAAATGTCAATCGTTCATCAGATGAAGGCGCAAGTGCCAGAGCGTAACCTTGGCGATCGCCAGCATCGGTACGGCGACGAGTAGGCCGATCACTCCTCCTGTCTGAATGCCGACAAGGAGGGCGAGAATGATCAGCATCGGATGAAGATGCAAGGTTTTGCCGACGATAAACGGGCTCAGCACATTTCCTTCCACCTGCTGGATGACGATTAAAAGAATCGCCGTAAAGATCGCCAGCTGCCATGATTCCAGCAAAGCGACGATGATCGCCGGAGCAGCGCCGATAAACGCGCCGAAATACGGGATCAAATCCGCCGCGCCGATAAACAGCCCGAGCAAAATCGGATACGGGACACCGAGCAGCCATAAGCCGATGATCGAAAGCACCGCCACCGACAGTGAGACGAGGAGCTGACCGCGGATAAAGCTGCCGAACGTCTGATCAAGATCCTTCAAATAGCGCTGCAACGGCTGTCTCCATTTACGCGGGGTTACATACCAGGCCGTCTTTTCAACGAGATCATAATCTTTCAGAAAGTAAAACACTAAAAAGGGAATAACGAGAAAAGCGAAAACGGAATGCAGCAAAAAGACCGCGACCTTTTCTACCTGGTCCAATGCTTTTCCACTCCACGCTTCGAGCTGGACGGTCCATTCCTTTGACTGGGACTGAAGCGGTTCAGGTAACGAATTGAGCTGATCCTGCAGCCGGTTGACGAGCACTGTTAATTCGTTTATTTTTCCCGGGAGCTGAGCAAAGGCATGCTGAACTTGAGCGATCAAAAACGGCAGGCCGATCATCACAACAAAACTGATCAGGCCAATCACCGCCAGAAAAATGAGGGAAACCGCCCACCTTCGTTCCATGCCATTTTGGTGAAGTTTTTCAACGAGCGGATGAAGAAAATAGCTTAACAACGCAGCAATTCCAACCGGTAACAGCAGCGCCTTTCCAATGAGCAAAAACGGTTCTGCAAGGAAGGCTACCCGCGACAGCATATATAAAATGAGTAAGATCAGCAAAACAATCAATAAACGCGCGATCCACTTTTGTTGAGTCTGTCCCATCTCTGCCCCTCCATTTAAAAGAGAGATTGAGACAACGGGTCGTTTGCCCTTTTGTCTCAATCTCGAGGCAGCGCGCGAAGTCTGCTCCTGCGTTTAAATCCCCTACCGAAGAAATCCGCTTCAGTAGGGGATTTGCGCAAAACGGCGCCACTGCCATGTTTTTTTCCTCTCAACTTCGGCTTCTGTCCCAGCCTCTCTATTTATGCTTTAATGATATTCATCGTAGGTGTTTCCATGATTTTTTATCGGTTAATGATGTCATAAAGGAATCGAATCTTTCTTCGTTTTTCGATCAGTCAGTGAATATGCGGCTGCACCGATCCCGAATGCAAGGACATGAACTTACTTACGTTCCATCGAGCTGAAGATCCTGTTCCTCAAACAAATCATCGAGTGAACTTAAAGAACCATCCTCTTCAACTTGATGAAGAGACAGCTTTCCTTGAGAAATGCTCATTTCAACAAAACAGTTCCAGCAATAGTACTGATTCGTGCCGATTTTTCCAATATCTTTGCTTTGGCAATTTGGACAACGCATCATAGGGCTCCCTTCTATTCCGTCAGGATTGCGCGCCCTCCTCCAATTGTCAGCTTCGCCTCGCTTTTGACAACCTTTCTTCCTTCGAGGATGTCAGCGACCAATCCTTCCGTCACTTCGTACCCTATGATTGTCCCCAGTTCCTCATGAAAATATACATCTTCTACCAGTCCGAGCTTCTCTCCCTCTTTTGTGAGCAGAGGCGTCCCCTGAAGACGCTTACGACCTGATTTCAGCACCGCTGCCCCGGACTTGTGAAAGGGCTGCAAAACGTCACTGTCGGTGACCATTACTCCATCCTCGCCAAAGCTTTCCACTGCTTCAAGCGGCAGCATCATGGCGCGCCTGAACCAGCCTTTCACATCAATAACAAGACCAGCTACCGCGCCATCCTCATACAGCAAATCAACAACGTGTCCACACTCTTCTCCCGTTGCCAAAGAGAGCACAGGCAATCCCTCAATCGTTGCAAATGTTCGCAAAGCTCTCGCCACCTTTCCGAACATTCCTAGTGTACCGCACTCCCAAACCCACTATGTGAGTGATTAATTTCCATAAGAAAACCGGCTACGCGGTTTTCTTTAAAGCGTCGTGCAAAGCCGTTACATTCTTTTAAAGGCTGGCTGAAAGCGGGGTTCTTTCTGACAGCCGCGTAACGCGCGAAGCCGACGCACTTCCTTGAAGCATCCCCAATCATACGTTCTTATAAAAACAGCCTGAGCGGAACCGCCACGATCTTTCAAATCCCGTTGTGAATGGGTTTCTCACAACGGGATTGTGGCGTGTGGAACCATTCTAACCAATTATGTTCCATCACTTCAACCCGCCGTGCAAAGCCGTTACATTCTTTTAAAGGCTGGCTGAAAAAAGCCCGATGGAAAGGTTCTGCTTTCCATCGGGCTTGTAACGTTCCGCCGTACATCACTCCGGAAACTTACTCGGGGAAGAAAGCTGCCGGAGTTTTTCCTTCAGCATCGAATGGCGGAGCACCTCATCCTTTTCCGTAATCGCCGCATACATCGTCCGTAATTCCCCGCACAGCAATAAAAACTGCTTCGCCCGCGTAATCCCTGTATATAACAGGTTGCGCCGCAGCATCCGTGAGTAGCTGCGGACGACAGGCATGACAACGATTGGAAATTCACTTCCTTGCGACTTATGGATCGAGCAGCAATACGCATGCGTAATCTGGTTAAGATCTTTTTTCGGATACACGACCTCTGTTCCATCAAAGGAAATAACAAGCTGGTCCTGGCGTTCTGCATTTTCCTTCGCGTAAAAAATCGCGACAATTTCTCCCCTGTCACCGTTATAGACGTTTTCGTCCGGGTTATTGACGAGCTGGAGGACAATGTCACCGGTGCGGTAGACGACCTCGCCAAAGCGAAGCTCACGCCTTTGTTCCGTCGCCGGATTGAACAGCTCCTGCAGCATGACATTTAACGCCGAGATACCGGCGGGCCCTTTATACATCGGGGCAAGCACCTGAATGTCTTTCGGCGTATAGCCCTTTTTCAGCGCATTTCCGCAAATTTGAGCGACAACATGCTGAACTTGATCGCTGCGGCACGGAAAAAAGCGGCGATCCGGCTGCGGTTCAGGGAGATTGGAAGGCATCTTTCCTTTTTTCATCTCATGAGCAAGCTCGATGATCGAAGAGCCTTCCGCCTGACGGTAAATATCGGTTAACGGGACGGTCGGAATCATTCCGGAATCAAGGAAGTCGCGCAGCACCTGCCCCGGCCCGACGGATGGCAGTTGATCCTGATCGCCGACCAAAATGACCTGCATTCCTTTCGGCACAGCCTTTAACAATTGATTCATTAACCAAATATCGACCATTGAGCTTTCGTCAACGATGAGCAGCTCCCCTTCAAGCGGCTCGTCATCGCCTTTTTCAAAGCCTTGCCCGCCCTTCCAGCCGAGCAGCCGGTGAATCGTCGTGGCAGGCAGCTCGGTTGCTTCACTCATCCGTTTCGCTGCCCTTCCCGTCGGCGCGACAAGTAAGATCGGGAACGGATTGCCTTTCGTATACGCGCTTGGCTCAAGCGCCAGGCCATGCAGACGGCCATACAGCTCAACAATCCCTTTGATCACCGTCGTCTTTCCTGTTCCCGGCCCCCCTGTCAAAATCATGAACGGGGAGGATAGAGCAGTTTGAATCGCTGTTTTTTGCGAGGGGGCATATTCAATCTTCATCTCTTCTTCAAGCTGGCCGAGCGCCTTCAAAAACTCGGCCTCCGGAAATTCATCCTTGCTGTCTTCACTCAAGAGCTTGCGCACGCTTGTGACAATCCCTTTTTCAGCGAAATAAAGCGACTTTAAATAAAGCCGGTCCTCCTCTTCCACTATATGTCCTTCTTCAACCATCACGAGCAGCTGTTCAGCAATCTCTTCAGCTGAGATTTGGCAGTCATATGAGGAAAGAAGACGGCTCGCCTCTTCACATAGTGTCTCCTTTTTCAAAAAAACATGCCCTTCCTGCAAACAAAGCTCCTGAAGCAAAAACAAACAGCCGGCGCGAATCCGCTCTGGATGATTGCCCGTTAAGCCGATTGCCGCGCCAAGCTGATCGGCGCGGCGAAAGCCGATTCCTTCGACATCCGTGATCAATTGATATGGATTTGTCCGAATAATATCAAGGGCCTGCAGTCCATAAGCCTGATAAACCTTCATGGACAGCTCGACGCCAAAGCCATGCTCGGAAAGCGTCATCAATACTTGCTCCACACCTTGCTGATCAATCAGCTGACTGTACAAAGCATCAGCCTTCTCTTTTGACAGCTTCGGAATTTGATTGAGAGACGCGCGGTCTTCGACAATCTTTGTAATCGCCCGCTCACCGAGTATTTCGACAATCGACTGCGCCGTCTTCTCGCCGACACCTGGAAAACGGCTGCTCGACAAATACTGAATAATGCCATGCTTCGTTTGCGGCAAGTCGCGCCGGAATTGGTCGACCTGGTATTGGAGCCCGAACTTCGGATGCTCTGTCAGCGAACCGAAAAACAAAAACGTCTCCTCCACTTCCAGCTTCGGCAAAAGGCCGACAACGGTCACTTTCTTTTCCTTTATCTCTTCATTCGTAGCTTGAATCTGAATATAGGCGACTGTATAATGATTTTCTTCATTCTGAAAGACAATGTGGGAAACCGTTCCTTTTATGTAGCCCTTCTCAACCTGGCCATGTTCCTCCGTCACGATCGCTCACCCTAACCCAAGTGCCTTTTCAATCGTCTTCTTCCCATTGGCGGCAAGAGCATGATCCGGCTGAATAGCAAGCGCGCGTGTAAATGCCTCAAGAGCGTCCGTCGTCCGGTCATGATAGGCGTACGCCACTCCAAGATTGAAATAAGCATCGGCGTGCTGTCCATCGCGCTCCACAACCTGCTCAAGCTCGTCAATCGCTTCATCAATATATTCAAGCTGTGCGAGACAAAGACCGTACTGAAACCGTCCTTCGACATCATCCGGCGCCAGCTCGACGGTTCTCTTGAACGAAGCAAGCGCGTGCGGCAGCGCTCCAAGCTGATAATAGCTCATCCCGAGCATGAAATGGACATCACTTTCATCAAGCTTGGCGATAATGGCCTGCTTGAACATTTTTGCCGCTTCTTCAAACTGATCCTGCTTGTAATAAATCGTCCCCGCGCCATAATAAGCGGTCGCCGCCGTTTCATCCAAGCCGATCGCTTTGTCAAAAAAAGTTAACGCCCGTTCATATTCCCCGACAACACCGAGCAAATTGCCGAAATTAATAAAGCCGGTCGGGTCATGAGGATTTTCTTCAATCGCATCATTAAACATCTTCGCCGCATCTTCATATTTGCGCTCATTCATATAGGCAATTCCTTGTTCATTCAAGCTCATCTTCCAACCTCCTCCTAACGATAAGAAAAACGCCACAGCATCTTTTCTTAGAAGCAGTGCGCGGAGCCGTTATCATCGTTTTATGGGTGACTGAAAACAGGGCTCTTTCAGCCATCCGCGAACAAACGCGAAGCCGACGCCCTGCCCTCAAATCATCTCTGAAGAAATATCCGCTGTTTTCTTTCTCTTCGGTCTCACCACTTTTTTATTACTTGATCAATCGTTCCTCCGCCGAGGCAAACCTCGCCATCATAGAGGACAACAGCCTGACCAGGTGTAATCGCCCGTTGCCGCTCATGGAAATAAACCTTCGCCGTGCCATCCGCCCGCGGATAGACCGTCACCCTTTGATCAGGCTGACGATAACGGAACTTAGCCGTACAAACGATTTCCTCCTGCAACGGCTCTTTTGAAATCCAATTCATGCCTATTGCTTCAAGGCCCTCTGAATAAAGCCCTTCATGGTGGAAGCCTTGGCCGACAATGAGCACGTTCCGCTCAAGATCCTTGCCGATGACAAACCACGGCTCTCCTGAACCGCCGATACCAAGCCCTTGCCGCTGACCGAGCGTATAATACATCAACCCGTCATGATGACCTTTTACCTCGCCATCCACGGTTTGCATTTCCCCGCGCTGGGCTGGCAGGAATTCACTTAAAAACTCTTTAAAGTTGCGTTCCCCGATAAAGCAGATGCCGGTACTGTCTTTTTTCGTCGCCGTCGCCAGCTCCGCATCAAGTGCTTTTTGCCGGACATCGCTTTTCGGCATATCGCCGATCGGAAACATCGTTTTTGAAAGCTGCTTTTGCGAAAGAGCATTCAGAAAATATGTTTGATCTTTGTTATCATCGACGCCGCGCAGCAGGTGGAATTCCCCATCTTGTTCCTCGACGCGAGCATAATGTCCGGTTGCGACATAATCCGCGCCAAGGCTCATTGCATGATTCAAAAAGGCCTTGAACTTAATTTCTTTATTGCACATCACATCGGGATTCGGTGTTCTTCCCGCTTTGTATTCGTCGAGAAAATAAGTGAACACTTTATCCCAATATTGTTTTTCAAAATTAACTGCATAATAGGGAATGCCGATTTGATTGCAGACGCGGATCACATCCTCGTAATCTTCCGTCGCCGTACAAAACCCGCTTTCATCGGTATCGTCCCAGTTTTTCATAAAAATGCCAATGACGTCATAGCCTTGCTCTTTTAATAGAAGCGCGGTCACAGATGAATCGACGCCACCTGACATCCCGACAACAACCCGCGTATCCTCCGGTCTTTTTTTCATCTTATTCACCACCTTTGTCTCTAGCTGATAAACTCCTGCTGCTGTTTTAATCGATTTACTATTTTTGCGGTCTCCTCGGCAACATACTTGATTTGCTCTTCTGTATTGTCAAAGCCGAAGCTAAAGCGCACCGCTGCCTGCGATCTCTCGCTATTCTCACCGAACATCGCGACAAGAACGTGGGACGCCTCAACCGAACCGGCCGTACATGCTGAGCCGCTTGAGGCGGAAATGCCGGCCATATCCAAATTCATCAATAACGATTCAAGATTAACGCCAGGGAAGCTAATGTTGACAATATGCGGCAAGCGCTCCGTCTGATGGCCGTTCACATAAAAATCAACTTGTTTTTCCGTCCACGTATCAAGCAGTGTATGGGTAAAACGCTGATACTTGTCGTGCCGTTCTTTGATGGTAGCATTGGAAATCTGCAATGCTTTGGCAAAGCCGACGATCGAGGCGACATTTTCCGTGCCGGCCCGGCGTTTCCGTTCCTGCTCCCCGCCATAGAGCAACGGACGTAACGTAAGTCCGTTCTTTATATAAAGCAGGCCGATTCCTTTCGGGCCATTCAGTTTATGAGCTGAAATCGAAAGCATATCAACAGGTAGCTCTGCGATCTTTACTTCGAGCGCGCCGCAGGCTTGTACCGCATCTGTATGAAAAACAGCCTGGTGATCCTTGAGCAGTTCCCCAATTTCCACGATTGGCTGGACTGTACCGACTTCATTGTTGCCATACATAATTGTCACAAGGATTGTGTCATCACGCAAAGCCGCTTCGATATCCTTCGGGTTCACCTGTCCGTATTCATCAACCTTGACGTACGTCACGTCATAGCCGCGTTCTTCCAGCTCTTTACAGGCATGCAGGACGGCATGATGCTCAATCTGTGAAGTAATGATATGCTTGCCTTTGTCGGCATGTTCAAGCGCATAGCCAAGAATAGCCATGTTATCGGCTTCCGTTCCTCCACTTGTGAACACGAGCGTCTGCTCCTTAACTGCAAGAGCGGCGGCTATTTGAGCCCGGGCCTGATCAAGCCCCTGACGCGCCTGTCTGCCACGCTGATGAATGCTTGACGGATTCCCATAATTCGATTGCAAATACGGCAGCATCGCGTCAAGCACTTCAGGATGAAGCGGAGACGTAGCGGCATGGTCCACATACACCATTTCCACCTTTATTCACCTTCTTTATTGTTCTCGAGCTGTCTGCGACAGCCTTTTTATAATTGCAGCGGCTTCGTCCTGCGCACGCATGAAGGGAGAAAAGCGTTCCCTTCTTGCTTTACAACCTTTGCGCAGACTACGCTCGCTGCTTCGGAGCTGTCTGCGACAGCTCCTTAAATATAAAACATATAGTATTCTTGTTCGCCGTCGTCTTCGTAGGTTGCGAGGTCGTGGAGGGTTGTGTGGTCGAGTACGTCTTTTACGGCGTCACGGATTTTGATCCAGAGGTTGCGCTTCGCCGGTTCCTCATCATCCAATACCTCAACCGGGCTGATCGGCCCTTCGAGTACGCGGATAATATCTCCCGCCGTAATTTCTTTCGCGTCTTTCGCCAGCATGTATCCTCCGTAAGCACCACGAACGCTTTTTACAAGCATCGCATTGCGCAATGGCGCAATTAATTGCTCTAAATAATGCTCGGAAAGATCATATTCCTTGGCAATCGATTTTAACGAGACAGGTCCTTCACCTGATTTTTTTGCTAATGCCATCATAATGGTGAGACCGTAACGTCCCTTCGTTGAAATTTTCATGTCTTGTCCCTCTTTCTATGATAAAGTCAACTAAGTTATGGCATTGGCGCAGAGTATATCCTACCACGGACGCCAATCCCAAAGCAAAGAAGCCGCTTCTGCCTTACAGAATTCTCCGGACGGCAGCTCTCTGCATCCCGAAGTACTCCTCCTCTTACCGTTCATCTTCCATCTCATACGATACTAAGTCTTTGCTATTATAGCACGAAAAAACACAACGTTTATAGTTGAACGGAAAATGAATCCGAATAGTTGGCTTTTCCCAACAGTTCGATTACACTTGTGGGTAGGACAAATCCGCAAAAAAGAAGGAGGAATTTGCATGAAGCGACAACCGCTCGCCTACAGAATGCGTCCTCAAAAAATTGAAGATCTGATCGGCCAAAGGCATCTGATCGGGGAAGGCCAGCTCCTGAAACGGATGGTCGATGCGGACCGGCTCTCTTCGATGATTTTATATGGCCCGCCAGGAATCGGAAAGACGTCAATCGCCCATGCGATTTCCGGTTCAACGGGTACGCCGGCAAAAATGCTCAACGCGGTCGTTAATAATAAAAAGGATATGGAAATCGCCGTCGCTGAAGCGAAAATGCACGGTCAGCTCATTTTGATTTTAGATGAAGTTCACCGTTTAGATAAAGCAAAGCAGGACTTTCTCCTGCCGCATCTTGAGAAGGGGCTGATCATCCTGATCGGTGCGACGACCGCAAATCCATTCCATTCGATCAACCCGGCGATCCGCAGCCGCTGTCAAATTTTTGAGCTTGAGCGCCTGAAGGTGGAGGATATTGAGCTTGCCCTTCGACGGGCATTAAAGGACGAGGAGCGCGGACTTGGAAAAGAAAAGGTGTCGATTGCCGATGAGGCCATCCGCCATCTTGCTGAGGCATGCGGGGGTGACGTTCGTTCAGCTTTGAACGCCCTTGAGCTTGCCGTCCTCTCCACGTATCCGGATGCTGACGGAATGAAGAACATCACACTGAAAACCGCTGAAGCGAGCATTCAAAAAAAGAGCTTTCAGCATGATAAAGATGGAGACGCCCATTATGATGTGCTTTCTGCTTTTCAAAAGTCGATCAGAGGAAGCGACGTCAATGCCGCTCTCCATTATTTAGGACGACTGCTTGAAGCCGGCGACTTGATCAGCATTGGCCGCAGATTGCTTGTCATTGCGTATGAAGATGTTGGCCTCGCCAGTCCTCAGGCCGGCGCCCGGACGCTCGCCGCGATCGAAGCGGCTGAACGGCTTGGCTTGCCCGAAGCCCGGATCCCGCTTGCGAACGCTGTGGTCGAGCTTTGCCTGTCACCTAAATCAAACTCGGCCTATGTTGCTATTGATGCCGCACTTGCCGATATCCGCAAAGGAAAAATCGGCGACGTGCCAAAGCATTTGCAGGATGCGCATTACCAAGGGGCAAAGCAGCTCGGCCGCGGCCAGACCTACAAATACCCGCATGATTACGAGCACGGCTGGGTCGAGCAGCAATACTTGCCTTCCGTGTTAAAACAAGCCCGCTACTATGAACCGAAGCAGACGAGCAAATTTGAACAAACGCTCGCCGACGTTTACGAGCGCCTGCAAAAGCGATAACGTTGACCTCCCAAACAGAAAAAGGTGTGCCACTGCGGCGCACCTTTCAGCCTGTCGACAAAGTCTCGCAAAAGCGAGACGGTCGACAGGCTTTTTTGGTAGAAGGATTTGTCACGATCCTGAGCTTCGAACCCGCTCCCGTGAGTACAGCTCCAATCCGAGTGTGGGTCAGAACTGTCCTCGAAACAAATTCCATGCAGGCGATGCTTGGTTTTGCTGCCATGTACCCGGAAAACCATACGAAAAATGCAACTACTGTATTTACCTGAATGTCGAGCGGATGAAATAGACGGAGACTCCTGCGGGAGAAAAAGCAACGGTGAGACCCCACAGGGCGGTAGCCCGAGGAGGCTCACCAGCTTCCCGCGGAAAGCGAAGTCTATTTCAGGAGCGACGGATTCCCCTCTTTTCATTTGTTCGGAATAGTCCTATAGAAAATACGTTTGACCCAGCTGCGTTTTGCGAGACTTCGCACACCGCTTACTGAAGAGGGGTATCCCCTCTTCCTTACCAAGCCGTCCAGCCGCCGTCGACCATCACGGTGTGGCCTGTTACGAAATTAGAGGCGGGGCTGGCAAGATAGACTACCGCTCCGACGACGTCTTCCGGGGTGCCAATTCGCTTAATTGGTGTCCGGTATAAGACATCCTCACGAAATTCATCATTGGAAAACAGCTTTTCCGTCAATGGCGTCAGCAAATAGTTCGGACCGACGGCATTGACGTTTATGCCGTACTCCGCCCAATCGATCGCCAGCACTCGCGTCAAGTTGACGATGCCGGCCTTGCTTGAGCAATAAGCCGCCCGCTCATAAAAGCCGACGACTCCATTAATCGAAGCGATATTGACGATCTTCCCGCCTCCATGCTCCTTCATCACCTTAGCGACCTCCTGGCTCGTAAAGAAGGTACCTTTTAAATTCACATCGTGGACTTTATCCCAGTCCTCTTCCGTGACTTCGAGCGAAGGCTTGCGGATAATAATGCCGGCATTGTTGACGAGAATATCAATCCGACCAAAATGAGCTTCCGCTTCGCTGACCATTTGGCGAATTGTCTCAAGCTTTGTTACATCAAGCGTCGCAACGAGCGCCTGCTGTCCGAGTTTTTCAATTTCAGCAGCGGTTTCCCGCGCCGCTTCCTCCTTGCCCGGCAATTCCGTGACGACGATGCTGGCACCGCTTTCCGCCAGCCCGAGGGCAATCGTTTTTCCAATTCCCGAGCCGCTGCCCGTCACAATCGCCACTTTGTTCGTTAAATCAAAGCTACTAAGTACCATCTTCTTTTCCTCCATTTCATTCAGTCATCTACTAGCTTCTCCATCAATCGCCAAATTTCCTCCCTGAGAGAATGATAGAAAAACGCAGCACGAGCCGCATGTATGCGCTTATTTCACTTTTGCGGCTTTTCGAGAATACTAGTGTGAATCAGGACACAACCGACAACGACTTCGGATAGTTGCTTTTAAAACCAAGCGAAATGTTTCCACATTGGTTCGAGCTCTATCATCCTTGTATAAAACAAAGGATTTCTGGAAATGATTTGTAGCAAGACGTTTTTAGTGATAAAAAAAGGAGATGAACAGAATGAAAGTTAGACAAGATGCCTGGTCGCATGAAGATGATGTATTGCTTGCTGAAACCGTTTTGACCCATATTCGGGAAGGAAGCACACAGCTGCGCGCATTTGATGAAGTGGGAGATGAATTAAACCGGACGTCGGCCGCTTGCGGATTCCGCTGGAATGCGGTCGTTCGAAATCGCTATATAAAAGAGATCGCAGAAGCGAAAAAGGAAAGAAAAGAACGGAAACGGGCCGCTTCCTTTTCTTATTATCCGCCTGTGCGGACGATGTGGAACCCTGCGCCCCCATCCCAACCGGCCGGTTCACTAGATAGCGAGATGTCGCTCGAGAAAGTGATTGATTACTTGCAGACGCTGACCCACACCAATCAGGAAACGGCTGCCCTGCAGAAAAAAATTGAACGTTTGCAGCAGGAGAATGAGAAGCTGCAGGAACGGAATCAGGAGCTGGAAAAAGAGCTTCAGAAAATGAAACAGGATAGTAGTATTATTGAAGAGGATTATCAATCTCTTATTCAAATTATGAATCGGGCAAGAAGAATGGCCCTGCTTGAGGAGGAAGAAGGGTTACCGGCTTCCACGTTCAAAATGGATAAGAACGGTAATCTGGAAAGAGTGGCAAAATAATTTTCTTTAGAACAGCAAGTAAGTCTGCGCCATGCCGGCCGAGGCTCGTGCGCAGAACGAACCTGCTGTTTTTTTGCTTTAGCGGTTAATCTCAATCCCGTCCAGAAGGCGGGTAATCACATGACCTGCCATAATAAGCCCGGCGACAGACGGAACGAACGCGTTGGAGGAAGGTGGCATCTTCGCTTTACGGATCGGGCCTTGTTCAGCCGCTTCCGGCACAATTTCCTTGCGGATGTCCTCTCTAATCTTGATCGGCTGCTCGTCGGAAAAGACAACCTCAATTCCTTTGCGAATCCCGTCTTTCCTCAGCTTCGTCCGAATGACCTTCGCAATCGGATCATAGCTCGTTTTAGAAATATCTGCAATTCGCAGTCGGGTCGGATCCATTTTATTCGCCGCTCCCATACTGGAAATAATCGGAATGTTTCGTTCGAGACATTGTTTCATTAAGTGAATCTTATAAGAAATCGTATCACTCGCATCGATTACATAATCAAGTCCATACTCAAAAAACTGCTGATACGTCTCCTCTGTGTAAAACATCTTTAAGGCGATCACTTCACAATCGGGGTTGATATCTTTAATACGCTCTTCCATTAATTCAACCTTCGGACGGCCGACCGTGGAAAGCAGCGCGTGTATTTGCCTGTTCACATTTGTAATATCAACATCATCCTTATCGACAAGGACGAGGCGGCCTACGCCTGAGCGGGCTAAAGCTTCCGCCGAGAAAGACCCGACCCCTCCAATGCCGAGCACGGCTACCGTGCTTCCTTTCAGCACCTCCAGCCCGTCATGGCCGATAGCCAATTCATTTCGAGAAAACTGATGTAGCATGTCATTACTCCTTCCGTCTCACTAGCAAACGTTTATCGAAAATGACTATACCACAGCAAAATGCGGAAGCGCAAGGCTGCCTTGGCATTTGGCAACCGAACAATCGACAGCAGATCGACCTGCTGTCGCTCGTTGAACTAACCGGCAAGCCGGTGGATTTCAACCTGCCCTTCCCTCCTGCAGGAGTCGACCCTCCCATCCCGTCCGCTTTTTTTAGTGGGACCAAATAAAGACAGGTATTCAGTTTTTTTATCATATAAGTGGTCCAACGCCACATGGCAGGATGCGTTGGACGATCCTGAAGGACACGAAAAAAATTCCATGCAGACGATGCTTGTTTTTGCTGCCATGAATCTGAAAAAAACTGACCAACGTGGCACTGGAGGAATACCACACCGACAGGACTATCTCCGGAAAATCAAGTCTCAAAGCCGTTTTGTCTGATGAGCTTGAGACAAAACTAGCTTTGGATCTACTGGCAATGGCTTCACACGCCACAAGGCCGTTGTGAGAAACCCACTCACAACGGCCTTTAAAAGATCGTGGCGGTACCGCTCATTGCTTAAAGGCTGTGACAAAAGGTAAAAAAAAACAACCTTTTGTCACAGCCTCTTGTTCGAATATTCATAGTTGAAATACTTATGTCCCTTCCTTCTTACACAAAGAAGATGCCTCAAAAGGTTTCAAACGCTTTTGAGGCATCTTCCGCACGATTCCTATGTAGAGTAAGAATCCCGAAAATGCCGTTTGATCCTTTAGCTTTGAACCTGCGTCGGCAGGTGGGTGCCATGTGCTTACCTTTTTACGTCCTTGCAGACAAGGCATGTAATCCAGTACTCAACGGTGGCTCCCGTTCAAAAAGTGTTGGCTCAAAACAGTCAGTCTTCACGTACATCTCAGGACTCTTACCGATTTAATGATATCTTAGCAAGATCTTAACACTCTGTCAATATAATTTCAGAATTTTCCACAAATGAATCATTTGGACGATTTTCATTCCTGTGGTAAAGTGATAGATAGCCTATATGTTTAAGAAAGGAAACTGGTGACCTTATGACTCTTCTTGCCGTTCAGCGCTGCATTGAAGTCCGCCAGGAAATTGGCTGGACAGAAAAACGCATTGTTGAGACATCTTTTGATATGAAGCTATTTGAGGATCAGATCACCGTCAAAAATGATACGTTCCCCCTGACCTCCGTATTTGATATTTCATTCCGCAAAAAACCGGACAAAGACGCATTCGGCTTTCTCTATTTGCATACAAGCCAGGGCGTGCGCACCTTTTATATTAAAGAAGAGCCGAAACAGCTCGTTCAAGCTTATCAACAATTAAAGGCTGAGCGACCTGAGCTGCGTTAATGCAGCCCGGGTGCCCAGCCTTTTTTCCTTTTACTTACACATTGACCTTTTCAGCTTTTTGACCGATGACAGATAAATTCAAGTCAATCAGTTGTTCAACGCTTACTTCTCCCGGCGCCTCTGTTAAAAGACAGCTCGCGCTTGCTGTTTTCGGGAAAGCAATCGTGTCACGTAAATTCGTCCGACCGGCAAGCAGCATAATCAATCGGTCGAGACCGAGTGCTATTCCGCCATGCGGTGGTGTTCCGTATTCAAAAGCATTTAGAAGGAAGCCGAATTGCTCCTGCGCTTCCTCCTTTGAGAAACCGAGCGCATGAAACATTTGCTCCTGAATGTCACGCTTATAAATCCGCTGGGAACCTCCACCAAGCTCATAGCCGTTTAACACTAAATCGTAAGCGTCCGCACGTACGCTGTCTGGATCGCTCGCCAGCAGCTCGAGATCCTCTTTCTTCGGACTTGTGAACGGATGATGCAGGGCGACATAGCGTTTCGCTTCTTCATCATATTCGACCAATGGGAAATCAACGACCCAGAGGAAATTGAATTGCGATGAATCAATTAAATCAAACTGCTTGCCGAATTTTAAGCGGAGAGCGCCTAAGCTGTCAAACACAACCTGCTTTTTATCTGCCCCGAAGAATAAAAGATCTCCCGGTTCGGCTCCCATCGCCTCACGCAAAGCCTGTTCAAGCTCGCCTTCAAAAAACTTGGCAATCGGTCCTTTCAGGCCGTCTTCTTCGACCTTGAGCCAGGCAAGACCTTTTGCTCCATATTGTTTCACGAAATCTGTTAACGCATCAATCTCTTTACGGGACAGCTTGTCTGCTCCCCCTTTCAGATTAAGGCCTTTTACGATTCCACCGGCAGCAAGCGCCCCTTGGAATACTTTAAACGGAGAATCCTTGACGATCTCTGACAACTCAACAAGTTCCATATCAAAGCGCAGATCAGGCTTGTCCGAGCCAAAACGGTTCATCGCTTCTTCATATGTTAAACGCGGGAATGGCAATGTCAGCTCGACATTCTTTGTTTCCTTAAGAATGCGGGCCATCATCTGCTCTGTCATCGCCAGCAAATCTTCTTTGTCCATGAAGGATGTCTCAATATCAACCTGAGTAAACTCCGGCTGACGGTCGGCGCGCAAATCTTCATCGCGGAAGCAGCGGACAATTTGATAATAACGTTCAAACCCGGAAACCATCAGCAATTGCTTGAACAGTTGCGGAGATTGCGGCAATGCGTAAAACTTGCCGTGATGAACCCGGCTTGGCACTAAATAATCACGCGCTCCTTCAGGCGTGCTCTTCGTCAGCATCGGCGTTTCGATTTCCATAAAAGCAGCTTCGTCCAGGAAGTCACGGATCAGTTTCGTTGCCTTATGACGCAGCTTGAATGTCTCCTGCATGTCAGGACGACGCAGGTCGAGATAACGGTATTTTAAGCGGACATCCTCTGAAGCCTCCGTATCCGCTTCAATTTGAAACGGGAGCGCTTTAGCGGCATTGAGAATGTCCACCTTATGAGCCTGAACTTCAATCGTCCCTGTTTCGATTTTCTCATTGACTGTATTAGGATCACGCTCTACAACGGTGCCTTCAATATCAATGACATACTCGCTGCGAATTCGCTCGGCCGTCTCAAGGGCGCCCTTGTCCACTTCCGGACTGAACACGACCTGGACAATGCCGGAACGGTCACGAACATCAAGAAAAATCACCTGGCCTAAATCGCGTCTCGTCTGAACCCAGCCTTTCAGCTGAACCTTTTCACCTACATGCTCGGGGCGAAGCTCGCCACAATGATGTGTTCTTCCAATCATCTTAATTGCCTCCCTGTGTATGCTGTTTCATATATTGAATAAAGGATTCGAGTTCGACTTCCTCTTGTTCACCTGATTCCATCTGCTTGACAACAATCAAGCCTTTCTCCAGCTCATCATCGCCGAGAATCGCCGTATAACGAGCGTTTAGCCGATCAGCAGCCTTCAGCTGGGCTTTCATTTTTTTGTCGAGGTAATCTTTGTCGCTGGAAATGCCGGCAGCGCGCAGCTGATAGAGCAGTTCAACCGCTTTTGCCTTTGCTTTTTCTCCTAAAGAAACGACGTAACAGTCAAGCTCCGTGCTGACAGGCAACGGAACTTTCTGCGCCTTTAAGGCCATAATGACACGCTCGATACTGAACGCAAAGCCGATTCCCGGTGTCGACGGTCCGCCGATATCCTCGACAAGCCCCGTATAGCGTCCGCCACCGCAAATTGTCGTAATCGCGCCGAAGCCCTCGCCGTCGATCATCACTTCAAATGCTGTATGGTAGTAATAATCAAGACCACGGACGAGAGTCGGGTCAACGACATACGGAATATCGAGCGCATCAAGATACGCTTTCACCTGGGTAAAATAGCTTTGTGATTCTTCATTTAAGTAATCAAGAATCGATGGTGCCGTCCCCATCAGCGGATGTTCGCGGTCCTTTTTACAGTCCAGGATGCGAAGAGGGTTTTTCTCCAACCGTTCCTGGCAGTCACTGCAAAATTCCGCTATGCTCGGCTTGAAATGATCAACGAGTGCCTGGCGGTGTGCCTGACGGCTTTCTTTATCACCAAGGCTGTTAATGACAAGCTTGACGTTCTTTAACCCAAGCTTGGCGTAAATGCTCATCACAAGCGCCAGCACCTCAGCATCAATCGCCGGATCAGCACTTCCAAGCGCCTCGACGCCAAACTGGACAAATTGTCTCATCCGTCCGGCCTGTGGCCGCTCATAGCGAAACATCGGTCCTTGGTAAAAGAGCTTCGTCGGCTGATTCGCCTGGCCGTAAAGCTTCTTCTCAACATAGGAACGGACGACTGCGGCTGTCCCTTCAGGACGCAATGTAATGCTCCGTCCACCACGATCCTCAAATGTGTACATCTCTTTTTGCACAATATCAGTCGTATCACCGACTCCACGCTGAAATAAATCAGTATGTTCAAAGATCGGCGTGCGGATTTCGTGATAATTATACTGACGACACACTTCCTTGGCCGTCGCCTCAATATGCTGCCAAATTTCTACTTCACCGGGGAGAATATCCTGGGTTCCCCGTGGAATTTGAATGCTCATTGCCTTCCTCCTTTTAAGAAAACCGCGCAGCGGCTTTTCTTAAGAAGCGACGTGCGAAGCCGTTACATGGGGTTGCGCTGGACGAAAAGCGGGTTTCGTTTCGTCCAGCATGTAACGCGTGGAGCCGTCGCTCTTCTTCGATTTAACCCGCATACTTTATACTTTATAAGAAAACCGCTCAGCGGCTTTTCTTATAAAGCTAAAAAAAACTCCCATCCCTGATGATTAATCATCAGGGACGAGAGTTATACCCGTGGTGCCACCCTAATTGGAGCCAAATAATCGCTCCCGCTTTACACAGTTAACGCCTGTCTACGTCTTTTCCTACTAGTTTCCGTTCAGAAAAACTCCTCAAAGGTGTTCATCACTAAGCAGATAGGGAAGGCTTTCAGCCACGGCCTCTCCTCTCTTTACTACCTGTTCTCTTAACGACATGCCTCGTCCTCGGAATGGTTTTACATATAAGTTCATACCAATCATACGGATGTTCGGGATCGCTGTCAATAGCTTAATTGCGGTTCAATTTCTTCTTAAGAAGCTGTACCTCCCGTAATGATAAGCCGAATTCGTTTGCCAGTTCGATATGACTGGCCTGTTGTTCTTTATCAAGAAAGCTGTGATAATCAATAGAAAAAATCGCATGCTTCTGATTGGCATGCATTTGTTGACGGTGATTCGCTCGCACGTCTATTCACCCTCTCCTTGACTTTTTCTATTATCATGGCCAATAACAGCAAAAATCTTACATGGAGAATAGACGAAAGGTGCGTAATTATGAGGCCACTGAATAACTTCCTTTTTCGTAACTCGAGAAAATGAAAATCGCACTTTTTCAGCAGCTTCGTATTTATCTGCTTTCGAGAATCAACGTAACCGGGCCGTCATTGACGAGCGCGACATTCATCATCGCTCCGAAGCTTCCCGTTTCGACATGAAGCCCGCGTGACTTAAGCGCATTGTTGAAATACTGATAAAGCGGCTCAGCCTGGTCCGGTTTGGCCGCTTCCATGAAGTTAGGTCTTCTTCCTTTCCGGCAATCGCCGTACAGCGTAAATTGAGATACCGACAAAATTTGTCCGCCCGCTTCCAGAATAGAATGATTCATTTTCCCGTTTTCATCTTCAAAAATCCGCAAATGCGCAATTTTCTCCGCTAAATAATCGGCATCCGCATTCGTATCTTCGTGGGTGATCCCAACGAGCAAAGTCAGCCCGGCCTCTATTTTCCCGACCACTTCATTGTTTACTTCGACAGAGGCCTGCTTCGTCCGTTGCAGCACAACTTTCATCTTACCAATCCTCTCATTCCATTAATGCATCACGCGCCGTACGGAATAAATATCCTGAAGCTGCTTAATCTTCTCGACGACTTTATGAAGATGATCAATATTACGAATGGATATCGACATATGAATCATCGCCAGCTTCTGCCGGTGATCGGAACGCCCGGAAACTGCATTGATAATCGTGCGCGAATCCGTCACTGCGTGAAGCACTTCATTTAAAAGACCGTTACGGTCGTAGCCTGTAATCTCAATATCCACATTATAGGACTTGTTTTGTTCAGACGTTCCTTCCCACTCGACCGGGAGCAGACGGCCTTTTACATCCTCATGTTGCACGTTCGGACAGTCAGCGCGATGAATGGAAACACCTCGCCCTTTCGTAATGTACCCGATAATGTCATCACCGGGTACGGGCGTACAGCAGCGGGACAGCCGAATCAGAAGATTATCGACCCCTTTTACGGTGACGCCCGAGTTGACTTTTTTCTTCGGTCGGTACGTCGTTTGCACATCCGATAATGCTTCGGCCAGCGACTGGTCATCCTGCTCCTGGTCAAGCTGCTTGCGGAGCTTCTCCGTCAGGCGGTTAACAATTTGCTTGACGCTGATGCCGCCGTAGCCGACCGCCGCAAACATATCTTCCTCGCCGGCAAAGCTGAATTTGTTTGCCACCTCTTGAATCGCTTCGGCGGTCAGCACCTCCTTCGGCTCAAAATCAAGCGCTTTGATTTCCTTTTCGATCATCTCCCGGCCTTTTTCTACATTCTCTTCTCTGCGTTCTTTTTTAAACCATTGCTTTATTTTATTTTTCGCATGCGATGATTTCGTAATTTTCAGCCAATCCTGACTTGGTCCGTAGGAATGCTTAGATGTCAAAATTTCAACGATATCACCCGTCTTCAGCTTATGGTCGAGCGGAACCATTTTTCCGTTCACCTTGGCGCCGATGCAACGGTTGCCGATTTCGCTGTGAATGCGGTAGGCGAAATCAAGCGGAACAGAGCCGGCCGGCAGTTCGACGACATCCCCTTTTGGGGAAAAGACGAAAACCATATCCGAAAAGAGATCGAGCTTGAGTGATTCCATAAATTCCTGGGCATCATTCGTCTCGGTCTGCTCGATCACATCGCGAAACCAGCTCAGCTTGTCCTCAAATGTGTTTTTATTGGGCGATACCGTTTTGCCTTCCTTGTAAGCCCAATGCGCCGCGACCCCGAACTCGGCGATGCGGTGCATTTCTTCCGTCCGTATTTGTACCTCAAGCGGATCGCCGTGAGGGCCGACAACGGTCGTGTGCAGCGATTGATACATATTGGCCTTCGGCATCGCAATATAGTCTTTAAACCGGCCAGGCATCGGCTTCCAGCACGTATGAATTACCCCTAAAACGGCATAGCAGTCCTTGATGCTTTTGACGATAATTCGCACAGCGAGCAGGTCATAGATTTCATTAAACTGCTTGTTTTGCAATACCATTTTCCGATAGATGCTGTAAATATGCTTCGGACGCCCGGACAATTCCGCTTCGACATGGACATCTGCCAAATGATTCGAGATCGTCTCCATTACTCCTGATAAATATTCCTCGCGTTCGGCCCGTTTGCGCTTCATTAAATTGACAATCCGGTAATATTGCTGGGGATCAAGATAGCGCAGAGCGATATCCTCCAATTCCCATTTGATCGTTGAAATCCCGAGACGATGGGCGAGCGGTGCGAATATTTCCAGCGTTTCATTCGAGGTGACACGCTGTTTTTCAGGCGGCATGAACTTCAGCGTTCTCATATTGTGCAGTCTGTCCGCCAGTTTAATTAGGATGACGCGGATATCCTTCGCCATCGCAATCAGCATTTTCCGATGATTTTCCGCCTGCTGCTCTTCTTTGGATTTATATTTAAACTTCTTCAATTTGGTTACGCCATCAACGAGCATCGCAACCTGGTCATTAAAGCACTCTGTAATTTCTGCGATCGTGACGTCTGTATCTTCTACGACATCATGAAGAAAGGCTGCCGCTACCGTATTCGGATCGAGCTCAAGCCCGACAATGATGCCCGCCACCTGGATCGGGTGCAAAATATAAGGCTCTCCCGATTTCCGGTATTGTCCTTCATGGGCCTTTTCCGCATATTCATAAGCCTTTCGTAAAAAAGCGACATCTTCATCATTTAAGTAAAGACTCGCTTTCTCCAACACTTGATCTATCGTCATGGAATCACCTATTTACGATTCAATATTTCCTTATATTATGGGTAAGTTTTCGCTGTATGTAAAGGGGAAAGAACGAAAATTGTCGAGAGAGACATGCTAATTCAGCCAAAATCTAGCAAGCTCGTCTGTTTATCTTGATCCGGCCATCAGAAAAAGGCTGTCCCGCCAGGTTAAACCGCAACCTTGAAAGACAACCTTGAAAAAAAATTATATTCCTGCTTCGGCCTTACTGAAACGTCATTAACGAATACACATCGTACTTATCCAGACGCTGTCTTCCATCAAGATAGCCGAGTTCAATCAAAAAGACAATCCCGACAACGATCCCGCCAAGCTGTTCAACAAGGTTGATCGTCGCTTCAATTGTTCCACCCGTTGCCAGCAAATCATCGGTAATCAGCACGCGCTGTCCTTTTTGAATCGCATCGGCATGAATCGTTAACTGGTCTTTGCCGTATTCAAGTCCGTAATCAACGGAAATTACATCACGCGGCAGCTTGCCGGCTTTGCGGACAGGAACGAAGCCAACTTCAAGCGCGACGGCCATGGGACAGCCGACGACAAAGCCGCGCGCTTCGGGTCCGACGATCACATCGACCTGCTTGTCGCGGGCAAATGCAGCCATTTCGTCAATCGCCGCTTTATAGACCGGACCATTTTGCATTAAGGTCGTAATATCCTTAAAGCGGATTCCTTCCTTCGGATAATTTTCTACAATCGTAATATGTTGTTTGAAATCCATCTATACCGTCTCCTTGCTTCTCTTCTTTTTCGGGTCAGTTCTTCTTGCGTATCTCGTTCAAAGCCGTTCATCGCTCTGCTCGATTATAAGACTACGCTCTCTTCCTTCACTTGCGCCAATGCCTCTGAAAACCACTGTCTCAGCTCTTCATAGGAAGAATAAACAAGCTCATTTTCAATCTCGGCCTCTTCCTGCTTCTGCCTGAACGTCTCCGATGCCTCCAAACTTTTCTTCTCCGGATTTGCTGCGACAGAAACAATCCCGTCCGTTACCGTAACAAACCCGAGCTCCGTAAACACCTTTGTCATAAAGTCAATCGTATTCTTCGACCAGCCTTTATAGCCGGCGAGCTCCTGACTATGCTTCGTTACATCGAACGTTTTCCGTTTGGCGAGAAAAGCATAATACCATTTAAATTGCTCACGATTCGGCTGGGTTGTAAAGAATGAATCACTGTCCTGAAAGAAAACGGTATAAATCCGGCTCGGCTTCCCATGCTGGATAAGCAGCTGTCTAAGCTGCTCCCGTGTTTGCGGGACGTCAAGCAGGACGAGAAAGCGCTCGCCGCAAGCAGGCAAGGAACCGTCTAGTGCATCATACACGTCTTCTCCGATCAGTCTGAGCTTTGACGGTGTGTCACGCTTAAACGCCGCAAGAATCCTCCTGTCAGCCGGAAGCGTCTTCAGCTTATCCGCCAGTCTCTCCTTCTGAACACTGCGCCAATCGAAGAGCTGCCAGTCTTTTATCGCGATATCCTCCAGCACGAGCTGCGGCTTCACATGACCGTTCCACTCATTGACAGACAGCGTACCAACGGCCGACACCTTCGCCTGGTTGGTCATCTCATCGTGCAAGTAACCACATTGAAAGCCGATTGCTTCCAGCTGAGCGCCACGCTGGGCAAAGCTGATTTTTAAATGGTTCGCCTCGGCGCCGATTCTTCTCATTTCCTGAATGTGCACATCCTCAAGCAGCACCTTCGGCTTCGGGTTAGCGACACCGAACGGGGCGAGCTTTTCCAGCTGCTGAATGACCGGGACGGAAATGTCTTCTATTGCCGCGACGATATCAATCGTCGTCAGCGGCTTGAAGTCATCCGGCGAGAGCACCTCTTTCGCTTGGGCGCAAAGGCGGGTACGCAGCGTATCGACATCCTCTATTTTCATCGTCAAGCCGGCCGCCATTGGATGCCCGCCAAAGTGAGGCAAAATGTCGCGGCTTTTCGAAAGCTCTTTGAACATATCAAAACCGACAATGCTGCGGGCCGACCCCTTAGCCAGCCCTTTCTCTGAATCAAGGCTGAGGACGATCGTCGGCCGGTAAAAGCGCTCGACCAACCGGGAAGCGACGATGCCGATCACTCCGGCGTTCCAGCCCTCGCCGGCAATGATCAATACATCATTATCCTCAGGCGGGAATTGCCGTTCAACGACGGCAATCGCTTCCTCTGTAATCGAGGCGACAACGGTCTGTCGCTCGCGGTTCAAGCCGTCGATTTCCGTCGCCAGCAGCTCCGCTTCTTCTTCACTTGCCGTCAAAAGCAGCTCGACAGCCGGATCAGCGGAGTCAAGCCGGCCGGCGGCGTTAATCCGCGGACCGATCCCGAAGCCGACATGATCAGCCTGAACCTGGTCCTGAATGCTGCATTTTTTCTTTAACGCGACTAATCCCGGCTTATCGGTTGCTTGCAACGCATGCAGCCCTTCCATGACAAGCAGCCGGTTTTCATCAACAAGCGGCACAAGGTCGGCAATCGTGCCGATCACGGCAATATCAAGCCATTCAGCCGGCAGCCGTCCGAGCAGCGCATGGGCAACCTTAAAGGCGACACCGACTCCGGCCAGCCCTTTAAACGGGTATAGACAGCCCGGCTTTTTTGGATTGACGATCGCATAGGCGTCGGGGAGAACGGGAGGCGCTTCATGGTGGTCGGTAATAATGAAGTCAAGACCGATTTCCTTGGCGACCTCAGCCACCTGTACCGCGGCAATTCCGGTATCGACCGTGACAATCAACCCGTAGCCATCCTCTTTCGCCCGTCTGATCGCCGGCTCATTAGGACCATATCCTTCTGTGAAGCGATTTGGTATGTAGTAATCGACCTTCGCTGACAATGACACGAGCGCGTTGTACATGAGCGCTGTGCTGCTCACACCATCGGCATCATAGTCACCAAAAATAAGGATTTTCTCTTTATCGGCAATCGCCGCCTTGATCCGTGTCACAGCCTGCTCCATCCCATCAAGCAAAAAAGGATCATGGTAGCTCATTTCCTCTTTAAAAAGAAAACGCTTTGCCGTGTCAACCGTCTCCAAGCCGCGATGAACCAATAGTGTCGCGACTAACGGCGATATGTGTAACTGTTCGACGAGCTCATCAATTTGATCTGAATGTTGCTCTTTTATTTTCCATCTAGCCTTAGGCTTTAACATAAAATAACACCCCTCGACCTTCCCATTATACAGGAGCAATCTAGGGGTGACAATCACAAACTCATCTCTTGCTGCTGCGTTGGCGGGGCGCCGGGCGCCAGCAGCAAGAGACATTTACTGATTCGATTCTTTTCTGAATTGGGCCCGCGTTTTTGGCGTTTCTTCCGGAAACTCATGCTTCTCTTTCGCCGCCGATATCTCGTCCGTCTGTTCTTCGCTGAGCGCTTCATTTGCTGTCCCCGCCCGCAAGCGGCGCAATTCAGCCTGCAAACGGTAAATCCGTACCATTCCTAACGCGCCGGCAATAATCGCCCCCATAAAAACAGAGCCTAAAATCACAAGAATGAGCGGCCATTCTGCTGTTCCAAACAAGTAATTGACTCTCACTCTATCAACATTAATCACCGCAAACACCGCAATAATAATAGCAGCAAGCAACCCAAAAATAAGTCCTGTTTGTCCTTTCATCAACCTGCTCCTCCCTTCTTATTTCTCTTTATATGGATTAATATGAACAAGGACATCCTGTACATACTTTTCCTCAAGCAGACGCTCTTTCACTTTCTTGCCGATGGTATGACCTTCTTCGACCGAGATGTCAGGGTTTACAGCGACCTTAATATCAATAATGACGTAGTGACCGTGCTCCCGCGCGAAAAATTCATCAATATTCAGCACGCCGTCTACGTTGCTGGCGGCACGCTTCATCTCGACCGTATCTTCTTCATGAAGCACATGGTCCAGCGCGTTATGAATCGACTGCTTGCCGAGGCTCCAGGCCATCTTTCCAATTAAAAAAGCGACAAAGGCACTCGCTGCCGCATCCCCGTAAACGAGCCAGGAGATTTGCAAATAGTCTCCGAGCAAAGCAGCTCCGATACCGATTAAAGCCGCAATCGAGGAAAAGACATCTGAGCGATGATGCCAGGCATCCGTCATTAACGCATCGCTTTTATACGTTTTACCCAAATGATATTTATAACGAAACATTAGCTCTTTTGCAAAAATAGAAAAGAGCACTGCGTAAATCGCCAGCACTTTCGGCACTTCTACCGGTTCAAAGAACGACCGTCCCGCGCTTAAAGCAATTTCAAATCCGACTAAAAACAGCAGCACGGAGACAATGATTGCAGCAACAGATTCTGCTTTCCCGTGTCCGTACGGATGATCCTGATCGGGAGGTAATTTCGCTGCCCGTACTCCGATCAGCACGACGACCGAGCCGACGACGTCGGAGGCTGAGTGAACAGCATCGGCGATTAAAGCACGGCTGTTTGCCATAATGCCGACTACGGCTTTGATGATTGCCAGAATGACATTGCCGACAATCCCGACCCAGGCGGCAAAACGGACCTTTCGATAACGTACATCTGCTTCCGTCACTTCAACACCCACTTTGTTGTTATTTGATGAATGCTGTCCTTTTAAGTTTACCATTATTTACACCCGTCATTCACCTTTTTTATATGCACGAAACGGCAAAAGAGGCGTGCCAAAAGGAGAAACATCTCCTTTGGCACACCCCCTTCAAGCTTTACACAGTCGGTTCGCTTTCAGGCTGCTTTGCTGTTTGAAATTTCTTTTTCGCAAGCTGTTTTGATTTCCAAATCAGCCATAGCTGCGAAGCAAGGAACATCGAAGAATAGGTTCCGGCGACAAGACCGATTAATAGCGCCAACGCAAACGAGCGAATCGCTTCCCCACCGAAAATAAAGATGGCCGCAGCGGCAAACACGACGGTAAGAACGGTGTTGATTGACCGGGCCAGCGTCTGTATTAAGCTTTTGTTGACAATCGCCGCCAAATCATCGAATCCTTTCACCCGTTTCGCAAGCTTCATGTTTTCCCGAATCCGGTCAAAGGTAACAATCGTATCGTTAATGGAATAACCGACAATCGTCAGCACAGCGGCAATAAACGGGACATTTACCTCGATTTGCAGCAAACTGAAAATGGCAATAATGAAAAAGGCGTCATGCAGCAAGGCAACAATCGCCGCGATTCCGTACAATAATTCAAAGCGAATCGTCACATAAATAACGATCCCGACCGAAGCGATAAGCACCGAGATTAAGGCGTTGCGCGCCAGCTCCTGTCCAACCGTAGGGGAGACGGTGCTGACACTCGGCTCCGAGCCGGTCGTTTCTAGAAAATGAGATTGGATCTCTGAAATTTCATCAGGACCGAGCACACCAATAAACCCGACACTGGCAATCTGATTATTATCGGCAAATGTAATGTCATCCGGTACATACCCATCGCCGATACTGGCAAATTCCTCGGTAATCTGCTCTGCTGTTACAGTCTCTGGAGAAGCTACCGGCACCTCTACACGCGAACCGCTCAGGAAATCAATTCCAAGATTCAGTCCCATTGTTAACAACAGAATCAAGCCAATAAGTGTAGAAGCGGAAGAAAAAATAAAAAACTTTTTCCGATGTTTTACAAAGTCGATGTCTTTTTCTTGGAAATTAAAGCTCATTTATTTCACCTTCCTTTACACCAAACAAGCGGTACTTTTTATTTAAAGCACGGCTGTTCACCCACAGACCGAGCAGCACCCTTGAGCCATATACCGCTGTAACAAAGCTTGTCAAAATACTGACAATCAGCATAACGGCGAAGCCCTGTACCGAGCTTGTCCCATAAGAGAATAGAACAGCCGCCGCTAAAATCGTTGTAATATTGGCATCAAGAATCGTCGATAAAGAACGTCGGCTTCCCGCCTTAAAGGCAGACATGATCGACTTCCCGGCTCGGATCTCTTCTTTTACCCGTTCGTACGTAATAATATTGGCATCAACTGCCATCCCGACTCCGAGAATTAACGCGGCAATACCAGGGAGCGTTAAAACTGCATTCATCCAATTAAAGATAAGCAGAACGAGATAAATGTAGGTTGACAATGTGATAATGGCGATCATACCCATAAAGCGGTAATAAAACAGCATGTAAACAAAAATTAAAGCAATACCGATAAAGCCGGCAAAAACGGTCTTTTCCATCGCCTGCTCACCTAAGGATGCACCGACGGAATTATTGTAAAGCTCTTCAAGCTGCACCGGAAGCGAACCAGCATTCAGCACCTCGGCCAGAAACTGCGTCTCTTCCACGGTAAAGCTCCCCGAAATCGTCGCTGTATTTGAAGGAATGACTTCTTGCACGACAGCGGCTGATAAATATTTCGGATCCGGCTTGCCGACTTCATTTGCATAGGAGTCGACACCCTCTTCAAAATCAAGCCAGATGACAAGCAGATTTTCTGAGGACGGACGTGACAGCATCTCACGCGTAATTTCCTCCATCTTTCTCGCATCGGCAAGCGTTAATGAAACAATCGGCTCATTTGTATCCGCACGGAAAGAGGCGCTCGCCCCGTTTTGGCGCAAATCGCTTCCATCGACGAGCACATTATCATGAACATCACGAATTGTTAAATCCGCTTCCGTCGCCAACAGTTCCCGCGCCGTTTGCTGATCTTCTACACCGGCGAGCTGGACGCGAATCCGGTCATCGCCCTCGATACGAATATTAGGCTCCGATACCCCGAGTACATTGACCCGTTGATTGAGCGCACTTACCGTCGCCCGCAACGTTTCATCGGTAATCTCTTCCTCTTCCCCCGTATCCTCGGCAGGCTTTACTTGATAAAGGATCTCAAATCCGCCTTGAAGATCGAGTCCCAGTTTAATTTCTTTTGTAATTCCCATCGCTGTTTGCCCGATAATTCCAGCAAGAATCGCGACAATCACAAAAAAAGCGACAATCCGCCCTTTTTTAACCATGTTCCTTTTCTGCCTCCTTCATATCCCCGCCGCCGGCCGCCTTCATGCCCGGCTGGCAGCAGGTCTTACCAACTGCAAAATATCATAATGGCAATAAACATCAAATATACAATAGAGCCATTATAGCTTTTTAATGAAATACCAGTCAATTTTCTCACTAACATTTTGAAAATTTGTCTATTTTTCCGTCTCAAATTCCGCGAACCAATCAGCAGGCTCCTGATACGATTTGACCGTAAGCCAATTCATATACGTTTGCGGCTTCAACGTCATCACTTGATTGACAAACGCATGGAAATGAAGAAATCCCTTTTGCTTACGGAGCTGATAAAGCACGCATTCCCAGATTTCTTCAATGGTGACACGTTCATACCCGAGAAAATGAAATTCATCTAACTTGCTGATCAGGGCCGGTTCCACATCTTCGCGCCATACTTCAAATTGCTGTTTTTCCTTCATGCATCATCCGCCTCCTTTTAGAAAATCGCATACATCACACTCGTGACCCCAAAGCCGGCAATGACGATCCCTGCCAAAATGGCCAAAAAAGCAGATTGGAGCGGGATAAAAAATAAAATCGCCGCTAAACAGGCCGAGTAAGCTCCTGTTGTCGGCAAAGGCACTGCTGTGAACAATATTAAGCCGAGCGCGCCAAACTTCTCGACATTGTCACTTTTTTTCATTGTCCGGTCATAAAGCCAATGATAGAAACGCTGATAAACGTCAAAGCGCAGCATCCAAGTGCTGACCGGTTGAAATAGCAGCAAAATCGGGATGATCGGCAGGATATTGCCAATGACACCATACAGCAATGCTTCAAAATAAGAGAGTCCAAGCTGGTGCGCCACGACGATTCCGCCGCGCAGCTCTAAAATCGGCATCGCTGAAATGAGCAAAACAATGAGTTCGGCAGGCAAAAAGCTGAACGTTTGCACGAGAAACTCCCTCATATCATCAGACAAAATTCTTCGCCCTCTCTCTATGATTCTCTGTCATGCTTGGCCCACTACTAAGCATATAGATAATAACAGAAAATATCCATCATTTTTTATGAAAGTAGGGCTGTTCATGACGAAGCAAACCTTCCTGAAAGGAACGCTGATTCTTATTATAGCAGGGCTGATCACTAAATTTCTCGGCTTCGTGAACAGAATCGTCGTGGCAAGAATCATGGGGGCGGAAGGAGTCGGCCTTTATATGATGGCTGTGCCGACTCTCCTTCTTGTGATCACCATT
Source organism: Halalkalibacter oceani (assembly GCF_040544555.1). Lineage (NCBI taxonomy): Bacteria > Bacillati > Bacillota > Bacilli > Caryophanales > Bacillaceae > Halalkalibacter > Halalkalibacter oceani. Next base: position 18,084 of record NZ_JBEPKD010000020.1, on the reverse strand, counting down.
ACGCAATTAGGACTACCTGTGGCGATCTCCAAACTGGTCGCTGAAGCTGAAGCTAAAAATGATCAAACGCGGATCAAGCGGATTTTAGTCGTATCGCTGGCGATTACGAGTGTCTTAAGCGTTGTTTTTACGATAGCAATGGTCGGCTTTGCCCCGTTCGTCGCCCATACGCTGTTAACGGATGAAAGAGCCTATTACCCACTGATTGCGATCTCGCCAATTGTGCCGATCGTCGCTTTATCCTCGATTATGCGCGGCTATTTTCAAGGGAAACAGAATATGAAGCCAACCGCGTATTCTCAAGTGCTGGAGCAGGTCATCCGCATCACTCTCGTCGCGGTCATGACGAGCGCCTTCCTTCCATTAGGAGTGGAGTATGCGGCGGCCGGGGCGATGATCTCAGTTGTGTTTGGCGAGCTGGCTTCCCTCGTTTATATGATCATCTTATTTAAACGGAATAAGTCTTTTCGGGTGCGCCGCCGCTTCTTTCACTATGCGAAGGAAGGACGTCATACGCTGCGCGACTTGCTGTCGATTGCTTTGCCGACGACGGGAAGCCGCTTAATCGGCTCGCTTTCCCTTTTCTTTGAGCCTATCGTCGTCGCGCAAAGTTTAGCTTTGGCCGGAGTTACGACGATCCTCGCCACAAAGCAATACGGAGAGCTGGCCGGCTTTGTCATTCCTCTTCTCCTCCTGCCAACATTCATTACGAATTCATTATCCGTTTCGCTCGTCCCGGCAATTAGTGAAGCTTCGGCCCGCAAGCATTATAAAACGATTCACTACCGGCTCAATCAGGCACTGCGGCTTGCCCTTTTGTCCGGCGGAATGGCTGTCGTCGTCCTCTATGTCCTGGCGGAGCCGATCATGTCTTTAATGTACAATGCGCCTACCGTCGCCACATATGTAAAACTGATGGCCCCGTTCAGCATCTTTCTTTACTTCCAGGGCCCTCTTCAAGCTACTTTACAGGCACTGAATCTCGCAAAGGCGGCGATGATGAACAGCCTGTTCGGAGCCGTGATCAAAATAGCTGCGATTTTCGTGCTCGCTTCACAGCCGGCACTCGGCATTATGGGGGCGGCGCTTGCCGTTGTGATCGGAATGGTGCTTGTTACCCTGCTTCACTTTGCGTCTGTCGTGAAGACGATCAGCTTTACGATTGAAACGAAAATGTTCATCAAATCAGTTTTTCTGATTGTGACGACAGCCGCGCTTGGTCTTTTCCTGAAGAACCATTCGTTTTTCACATTACCACTAATTGCGGAAACGCTCGTGTTGATCGCGATTCTTGCTTTTTTCTATACACTGCTGATGCTGCGCCTCGGTTTAATTAAACGCGAGGAGCTGCTTCGCCTCCCGCTTATCGGAAAAAGCCTGCTATTCCTTCTTCCACGAGCATAAGAAAACCGCAAGGAAGGCTGTCACCGGCCTCCTTTCCCGCTGGCTTTAAAAGATCGTTTAGGTGATGCCCCACCCTTTTATTGCGACGGTTCCGCTCTGAGACAAAACTCGCTTTGACCTAGGGGCAAATGGCTCCACTCGCCACAAGTCCGTTGTGAGAAACTCACTCACAACGGACTTTAAAAGATCGTGGCGGTTCCGCTCATTGTTTCAGGTCGACGAAGAATGTGTCTTGGTCTTTTAGGGCGCAGTAGGATATTTTTTTTATGTCGCGATAGCCGAGCTTGCGCATTTGCTGGCGCAGCCAAAGGGAGGTCTGGTTAATTTGTTTGAGGTGGTCTTCCTGCACCTTGCCGTCCAGGATGAGGGGCAGCGGCATTACGGGCTCATCCTTATCGGGCTTCTTTTCAATGACCGACAGCTTTCCGGACGGCTCTAAAATGGCAAACTCGACATCAGAGAGCTTGCTTACCTTCTGCTGCCTCAACTGAATGAGCAAATCATCGAAATTATAGCGCTGCTTCCGCATTTCTTTCTCATCAATTTCCCCTCCATTGATCAAAACAGACGGTTTTCCGTCGACGAGCTTCCGAATCCGTTCACTTTTCAAGGAAAAGATCGCCAGCACAAGTTGAATGATCGACAGGATGACGATCGGCAAAATCGTATGAAGCATCGGTGCTTGAATATTTTCAATTGAAATGACAGCAAGCTCGGCAATCATAATAGAGACAACAAAGTCCAGCACCGAAAGCTGCCCGATTTCGCGCTTGCCCATAAAGCGCAGCACAAAGAGTATGATGAAGTAAATAAATATCGTCCTCAGGATAATCGTGCCATAATCCATCTTGCTCCTCCCATTCCCTTTTTTCTCTTCTTAGTATGACCAGGGAACAGCAGCTCATGATTTTTTAAAAAAAGGCCGGGCAAAAGGTCGAAAAAAACACCTTTTGTCCCAGCCCGAAGCTGTCTTAAATGAAATCAACCAAATAACGCAAATATAAATAAATCGTCGAGATGACAAATGAAATCAGGGCTACCGGGAGGCCGATTTTTAGAAATTCCAAATAGCTGAATGATTGCTTCGCTTTGACAGCCAGACCAGCGACAATCACGTTGGCCGTAGCACCGATGATCGTCGCATTGCCGCCAAGACAGGCGCCTAATGCCAAAGCCCACCATAACGGTTCCAAATTATGCATTCCAAATTCCTGGAACTCTAATATAACGGGAATCATCGCCGCGACAAACGGAATATTGTCAACAAACCCGGACAAGATACCGGAGCCCCATAGAATAAAAAGAGCTGTTTTCGGCAAATCCCCCTCGGTATAATAAATAATCGATTTCGCCATTTCATCAATAATGCCGACTTCCTTTAAGCCGCCGACGAGCATAAACAGCCCAATAAAAAAGAACAGCGTTACCCATTCGACCGAACGAAACACTTCTTCCATATCCTGTTCTTCATGCGTTAGCAGCATCAGCAGCAGGGCGCCCGTCATCGCGATGCTCGTCAATTCCGTGTGGATGAATGGCTGGACGATAAAACCGAGCGTTGTCAGCGAGAGGATGGAAACCGACTTCACCAGCAGCTTGCGGTCTTTAATATAGGTGGATGGAACAATTTCCAGCAATTTTGCCCGATCCTCCTTCGAAACGATCAGCTGCTTTTTGTAAATCAAGACGAGACAAGCCATAACGACAAGGAAAATCAGCAGCACAACAGGACTTAAATGAATCAGAAAGTCGTTAAAGCTTAAATAATCAACAGCTTGGCCGATCATTAAATTAGGCGGATCTCCAATCAAGGTCGCCGTCCCGCCAATGTTTGAAGCCATGACGATCGACAGCAGAAAAGGCACGGCAGGCAGCTTTAACAGCGACGTCAGCGTAAAGACAATCGGCACAATGAGCAGCACGGTTGTCACATTATTTAAAAAAGCCGAGCCAAATGCCGTTAAGGAGGAGATCGCAATCAACAAAGGCAGCGGACGCCCCTTTACCCATTTGGCGAGCGAGACGGCAACATACTCAAAAAAACCGCTCTGGCTTGTAATGGAAACAAGAATCATCATCGCTAATAATAAGGTGATCGTGTGCCAGTCAATATGGTGGAGAAAAGCAGCATTGATTTCATAAACGTGAAAGATCAGCATTAAAACGCCGCCAAAACAGGCAATGACGGCCCGGTTCATTTTTTCCGTGATAATGAAGAAATAACTGAAAATAAAAATCACAATTGCCAAGGGGACCCCCATAGCTGCACTCCTCTCCTTCCCACTACTACATCCTATGTCCTCTTTTTCAGAAACATGTCCACTGCCAAAAAGTCTGTCCATGATTTCATCAAGAAGGAAGGACCGGCATGATGATTGAAATTTTTACGTCTATTTAAAACAAGCCTGAATAAGCTGTAGTAAAGGATTTTTGTCCATTTGAAAGGAGAGATCTATATGGCAAATCGGGGATTTATGCCTGCTGTTTTATTTGGGCTGTCGACTGTTCTCGTCATTGCTCTTTCATTTAGTCTCGTCATCTCGTTGTTCTTATCGTTTACTTCCTTTACCGAGCGCTCTGTCGCATGGCTGATTACGAGCGTCGCGTTTTTAGCGATGTTTCTTGGAGGAACGATTTCCGGAGCAAAATCGAACCGCCGGGGCTGGCTGGCCGGGGCGGCGACGGCTTTCATCTTTTCGCTCCTAACGTTTCTTGTCCAGTATTTAGGCTATGATAGCAGCTTCACGAAGGAACAGTACCTTTATCATGGTGGCTATATGCTTGTCGCTGCATTCGGCGGCATGATCGGTGTTAATTTGTCGCGGGATTAAAGAAAAGAAAAACACAACAAGGGGCTGGGACAAAGGTTGTTTTTTTACCTTTTCCCAGCCCCTTAAGCTTAAGCAATGAGTGGAACCGCCACGATCTTGCTCATCGAGAATATACCCACTGTTACTCCATGCTCACTCTTTTTGTGTCTCAAGCTCTTAAATAGATCCAAAAAAAGAGTCGTCTCAAAGCCTACGCGTTGGGACAACTCTTTTTATGTATGCTCGTTAATCCGGATTGACAACTTCTCTTACGGCAGCGCGATCATACGTCAGCTTACGGTTATCATTAACAAGGATGACAATTGTGTCCTCGTCGATTGAATCGATAACACCGTGAAGTCCGCCGATCGTAATAATTTTATCGCCACGCTGTAATGAGTTGTGCATATCGCGAATGGCTCTTTGCTTCTTCTGCTGTGGCCTGATTAACAGGAAGTAGAAGATCGCAAACATTAAGATTAACGGAAGCAATGTTCCAAATAGCTCCATCTATTTTCCCCCCTTTCTTTACTCAAAGCATGCTAGAAATTTTTGGCATTGGGCTTATTAAAGCCATATTGTTCAAAAAACTCTTCTCTAAAGTCAAGAAGCCGATCTTGTCGTATCGCCTCTCTTACCTTTTCCATTAAGTTTAACAGGAAATAGAGATTATGATAAGACGTTAATCGAAAACCGAACGTTTCCTCACATTTAATTAGATGACGAATATAGGCTCTTGTGTAATTCCGGCACACGTGGCAATCGCAATTTTCATCCAGCGGACGAAAATCGCGGGCATATTTGGCGTTGCGCACGACAAGCCGTCCTTTGCTCGTCATTAGCGTTCCATTTCGGGCAATACGGGTCGGAAGCACACAGTCAAACATGTCAATCCCGCGGATCGCCCCGTCAATCAAGGAATCAGCAGAGCCTACTCCCATTAAATAACGCGGTTTGTCCTCTGGCAAATGAGGCGTCGTAAATTCAAGCACGCGATTCATGACATCCTTTGGCTCGCCGACCGATAATCCGCCGACAGCATAGCCCGGAAAATCAAGCGAAACTAAATCCTCCGCGCTCTGCTTGCGCAATTCTTCATACTCGCCTCCCTGGACGATGCCGAACAGCCCCTGATCCTGCGGGCGCCCGTGCGCTTCGAGACAGCGTTCAGCCCAACGGCTCGTCCGTTCGACCGACTTCTTCATATACTCATATTCTGCCGGATATGGCGGGCATTCATCAAAGGCCATCATAATGTCCGATCCGAGCGCATTTTGAATTTCCATCGCCTTTTCCGGGCTTAAAAAGAGCTTGTCCCCATTTAAATGATTGCGAAAGTGTACGCCTTCCTCTTCGATTTTGCGCAGGTCGCTTAAGCTGAAAACCTGAAAGCCGCCGGAATCGGTTAAAATCGGACGCTCCCAGTTCATGAACTTATGCAGGCCCCCTGCTTCTTTAATAATGTCATGGCCCGGTCTTAGCCATAGATGATACGTGTTGCTCAAAATAATTTGCGCGTTCATATCGTATAAATCTTCCGGACTCATCGTTTTTACCGTTGCCAGTGTACCGACCGGCATAAAAATCGGCGTTTCAAACGTCCCGTGAGGCGTATGAACCTTCCCGAGCCGGGCGCCGGACTGTTTACATGTTTTAATATGCTCATATGTTATCGCTGACATTTCCTTTTTCCTCCTTGAGCGTGTACGGGTCAACGAATCAGCATCGCATCTCCAAAGCTGAAGAAACGATAGCGTTCATTGACGGCATGCTGATAAGCCTTCATGATGTTCTCTTTTCCCGCAAACGCACTGACGAGCATCACGAGTGTCGACTTTGGCAAGTGAAAGTTCGTCACCATCGCATCAATCGCTTTGATCACATAGCCTGGATAGATAAAAATTGAGGTCCAGCCCGAGCATTCGCGAAACTCGCCGTGCTCCTGGATAATCGTCTCCAACGTCCGGACCGATGTTGTACCGACAGCAATAATTCGCTTGCCGTTTTCCCTCACACTCGTCAACAGCCGCGCTGTTCCTTCACTCATTTGATAAAACTCGGCATGCATTTGGTGCTCTTCGATCCGCTCTACGCTCACCGGGCGAAATGTCCCGAGACCGACATGCAGCGTTACAAAGGTCACATGGACCCCTTTTTGCTGAATTCGTTCAAGCAGTTCAGTTGTAAAATGAAGTCCGGCCGTCGGTGCAGCCGCTGATCCGCGATGCTTGGCGTAGACGGTCTGATAGCGCTCCTGATCAGCCAATGTTTCCTTAATATAAGGGGGAAGCGGCATTTCTCCCAATTCATCAAGAATTTCATGGAAGATGCCTTCATATTCCATTTGCAAAATCCGCCCGCCATGATCAGCTTCCCGGACACAGGTCGCGCGCAGCCGGCCATCGCCAAATTGAATAACCGTTCCTGCCTTGACGCGCTTCGCCGGTTTAATCAGCGTTTCCCACTGATCATTTTCCAGCTGCTTCAGCAACAGGACTTCAATTTGAGCGCCGGTATCTTCTTTCACTCCGAATAGTCTTGCCGGAAGAACCCTCGTATCGTTTAAGACGAGGCAGTCCCCTTCCTCCAATTCGTCGATCATATCGGAAAACGTTCCATCTTTAATTGCACCCGATTCCCGATCTAAGACAAGCAAACGAGACGCCGTTCGATCCTGAAGCGGCGTCTGGGCAATTAATTCCTCTGGTAAATTAAAATCAAAATCGTCTATTTTCATCGTCATGTCGTCACCTTTTCACATAACCGTTCCTGTCATATCCCTATCATCATACCGAAAGTGCTTCATCCATGCAAGAGATTAGCGAAAACGTCCAAACAAGAAAAAAATAAGCGACAGCACTACGCTAATAATCAGACAGGTCATAATCGGCATATATACGGTCATATTCTCGCGTTTAATAAAGATGTCACCTGGCAGGCGCCCAAGTGGCAGAAAGCGTCCAATAAAGAACCAGAGGACACCAATGATGATAAAAGCAATGCCGATAAGGATCAAGATCTTTGGAAATGAATTCACTGCTCTGGTCCCTCCAATTGAAAATGCTCATAGCATGCCGGGGTTACAACTCTTCCCCGCGGCGTTCGTTGGATAAAGCCAATCTGTAGCAAATACGGTTCATACACATCCTCGATCGTTTCCGGTTCTTCGCCGATCGTCGCAGAAATCGTCTCCAGACCTACAGGACCGCCGCGATAATTCTCAATCATCCCATACAATAATTTATGGTCAATATGATCCAGTCCTAAACGGTCGACCTGCAATTGCTGAAGCGCATCCACCGCCACGTCCAGTGAAACCGTCCCGTCTCCTTTAACCTGGGCAAAATCGCGCACGCGGCGGAGCAGGCGATTGGCAATCCGCGGCGTGCCTCTTGAGCGGCGTGCGACTTCAATCGCGGCCGCGTCTTCAATCGCGGTATCAAAGATCTCAGCCGTGCGCTTGACGATCAACGCCAGCTCAGCCTCTGTATAATATTCCAGCCTGGCGAGAACGCCAAAGCGGTCGCGCAACGGGGCCGATAGCATCCCTGCTCTTGTCGTCGCTCCGACCAGCGTAAACGGAGGCAGATCGAGACGTACGGAACGCGCGGTCGGTCCCTTGCCGATCACAATATCGATGCAAAAATCCTCCATCGCCGGATAAAGCACCTCTTCGACGACGCGGTTCAGCCTGTGGATTTCATCAATAAATAGCACATCTCCCGGTTCAAGAGCTGTCAAAATCGCCGCCAAATCACCGGGACGTTCAATCGCCGGCCCCGATGTCGTCCGCATCTGCACGCCCATTTCTGCAGCAATAATCCCGGAAAGCGTCGTTTTTCCGAGACCGGGCGGCCCATAAAGAAGAACATGATCGAGACATTCCTCTCTCATCTTCGCCGCTTCTATAAATACATCGAGATTTTTCTTTACTTTTTCCTGTCCGATGTATTGCGCAAGCTGCTGCGGACGAACGCGTTGCTCAATTGAATCATCCGCGCTCTGCATATCCGCCGATACCATCCGTTCTTCCATCCCTTGTCACCTCTTTCCCACATCCCGCATTCGCGCAATTCATTTACAGCATCAGCTGTAACGCTTTTTTAATATAGCCATCGGTCGTCAGCTCCTCTTCTTCCAAAAGAGGGCGAACTTTCTTCAGTTCCTTTTCGACATAGCCCAACGCCTGTAAAGCTTCAAGCGCTTCTTTCAACGCTGTATTTGCCGGCGTTTTCTCAACTGTTGTCGCCTTTTCCTGTTGCAGCAGATTCGGCACAAAGTCATCGAGCTTTCCTTTCAAGTCAAGAATGATCTGGCGGGCTGTTTTTTTGCCGACACCCGGAAATTTCACTAAAAAGGCTTCATCTTCTTCCTCAATCGCGTAGACGACATTCTCCGGCTGGCCGGACGCCAAAATGGCGAGCGCCCCCTTCGGCCCGATGCCCGAAACATTTAACAGCTTTTCAAACAGCATCCGCTCCTGCTTCGTACGGAAGCCGAACAGACGAATTAAGTCTTCCCTGACATGCTGGTATGTATAAATTTGCACCGTTTCTTCAAGCTTTTCCTGAAAAACAAACGGGTTCGGGCAATAAATCTGATAGCCTAAGCCATGATGGTCGACCACCACATATTGCAGCTCCACTTCCACTACTTTCCCTTTAACATATTCAATCACAGCCCGTTCTTCCTCTCTCTATGCGAACATTTATTTCTATTTTATCATAAGCCCCCCTTTCCGTCATTTCTCTTTCCAGCTGCAAAAAGCAAAAAAAGCAGCGCTGGATCCGCCCGGAAGGAATTTCCCTCACGATTCACGCTGCTTTGAAGAATCAATTCAATTTTGATATTGGCGAAAGGCTTCTAATACTTCTTCATAATGATGCCGATCTTTAACCGGAATCCCTTTTTCAAGCTCCGAATGCTGTTTGCTTTCGAGCTTGCTCGTATCCAGCTGAAAAAAGGAATGGATGATCTTTTGCTGATCGGGCTCTCCTTCGTAAATGGACAGAATCCCTTCTTCCGTTAAGCCAAAGTACCCGTTGATTTTCATTAGTGGCGAGATATCATTGACCGATTGCCGGAAAACCATTTCGTCTTCATTTTGGTCCACCAGAGTCCAGCCATCATATTGCGCCCAAAAATCCTCCATCGACCAAATCGTTTCTTCAATGATCTCTTCGCTTGTTTCTCCGTCCAAATATACTCTTTCCAACGTAATCTGTACGGTTTTTGGCTGCATGACCTCAACGGCCTCCGCCTCTTCCGCTTGAGGCTGTTTTCCACCAACAACGAGCGCACTGCAAATGAAAAGCGCGGCCAAAAGAAGACCGATTCCGACAATAACGGAAAGACTATGCTTTTGCGGGACCTTTTGGTGTTCCCTCATCTCCATCATCACCACCATATTTTATCCATATTTAAGCAACTACGCTAAGGATGCCCGAAAAAACCTTATTTGATTCAAAAGCCGCTGAAAAAGGATGTTTTTCCCTTTTTCAGCGGCTCATTGTCCGCCAGTTCGCTTAATGAATTCCCCCCGCCAACGCCAAAGCCCGTTGTGAGAGGATCTCTCACAACGGGCTTGGCAGCTGGTTTAAAGGCCCGGCGAAAGGGAAACCTTTTGGCCCCGGCCCCATTCCATTTATTAACGAGAGCGCTCAAACGGACGTTGAACGGCTCGTCCTAAATCATTTACCATATCGGTAAATGTTGCTGCGACTTCATCGAATGCTGTTCCTGTCCGCAAGCGGTCATCCATCGTCCGGATACGGTTAACATGATCTTCATCCGTCACAACGCGGACTTGCTTATTTTTTGCCATTTTTTGCACAGCTTGTTCTACTTGTTGTTGAACCTGGTTTGTATTTTGGTTCGTTTCAACCCCAACAACAATGTGGTTATCATCGACAATGACACGGCAGTCCTCGACTCCGTTTATGCGCTGCACACGATTGGCAACATGCTGCGCTGTTTTGCTGTCATAATCTTTATGATAGTTGACATTTTGTTGGGTATACTGGTTACGAGTCGCTCTGTTTGAACGGTGAATACCGCTTTGTTGGTTGGTAATCCGCCCATTTCCGACTCGATCACCGGTAAATTGCTGACGATAGGTGCGCGTTCTATCACGCAATAATCCATCTTCATCAACCATTCCAGGACGGTTATTCCCTGTCAGGCCGGTACGTCCCATGCCCGGAGTACGCTGGGTCGCTCCGAAGCCGTTACGGTTTCCATGCGTACGGTTTGTTTGAAAGTTATTTAAATGCGTACGCGTACGTTGTCGATCAAGCTGACCATAAGTACCGCCACCACGATAATCAGGTGTCATCATATCGGTGACAGGACCTTGTCCACGGTAACGTGAGTGGGTATAAGCACCGCTCATATCCTGTGACTCAAAGCCAGTTTGACGATAGTTATTCGCGCCCATTCCCTGCTGATTATCTGCACCACAAGCTGCTAATCCACCAACAAGCATTGTCGCTGCTGCAATTGACATCGCAATTTTTTTCATATTTGAATTCCCCCTTTCATCACTTAATGTGGCTGATTGGAGGCCTCTTTACACTGTTAGTTACTGGGCATTGTACCACCTGAATCCGACATAAAAAAGCGCGGGACAAAGGTCTTTTTCACCTTTTCCCCACGCTTACAGCAAAGCTTCTTTCGTAACGGCTTTACGAGGGACTGTTGAAGTGGTTGTTATTAGTCGTCGTAATCGTCCGTTTCCTGATAATTATTTATTTGCTCATTCCGTTCAAAATCTTTAACGGACATCATTTGCCCATTTGGTCCGTACATAATCGGTTCCACGGGACCGCATTGAACACAATCACTTCCCATTTGCACTGGCGGTATATAAGCAGGCAGCGTTTGTGGTGCCTGATACAATGGCCCATTTAAAGGTCCCATTGGCGCACAGCCATTACCGTAGCCCGTCATAAGCGGTCCGACTGGCTGAAAAAATGGAGAAGGCATGTCAAACGCCCCCTGCATCATTGGCAGCGGCTCCGGATGGTGAGCGTATTGCTCAAATTGCTGCGGCATCATTTGCGGTGACATCTGGTTCGGCTGGCTCTGCGGCATCATTTGCGGCGGCATTTGGTTCGGCTGGCTCTGCGGCATCATTTGCGGTGACATTTGATTCGGCTGGCTCTGCGGCATCATTTGTGGTGACATTTGGTTCGGCTGGCTTTGCGGCATCATTTGCGGTGACATTTGATTCGGCTGGCTTTGTGGCATCATTTGCGGCGGCATTTGATTCGGCTGGCTTTGCGCCATCATTTGCGGCGGCATTTGGTTCGGCTGGCTCTGTGGCATCATTTGCGGTGACATTTGATTCGGCTGGCTTTGTGGCATCATTTGCGGTGACATTTGATTCGGCTGGCTCTGCGGCATCATTTGCGGCGGCATCTGGTTCGGCTGGCTCTGTGGCATCATTTGCGGGGCCTGCTGGTTTGGCTGCCCATTTGCCGCTTGCGGAGCCTGATTTGCTTTTGGTGGCTTTGGTGCTTTTGGAATCGGCGACTGCATTGGCTTTGTTTGTGGCTGGTATAAGTGCACATCGTATTTCTGACTATGCTGAGGCATAGAAGGTTGTGATGTCGGTGCTTGTAAAATTGGCTGATTCATTTTCGACGGTGCCTTTGGCATCTCCGGCTTTGGCATCGGCTGATTCATTTTCGGCGGTGCTTTCGGCATCTCCGGCTTTGGCATCGGTTGATTCATTTTCGGCGGTGCTTTCGGCATCTCCGGCTTTGGCATCGGTTGATTCATTTTCGGCGGTGCTTTCGGCATCTCCGGCTTTGGCATTGGCTGATTCATTTTCGGCGGTGCTTTCGGCGCCTCCGGCTTTGGCTGCGGCGCCGGCTGCGGTGTTTCTTTGGCTGCAGGCGTGGTCGTCGTTGGTGGAGGCACAGGGCCTTCCTTCTGGTATAATTTCTGCTGTTCCTTCACTGGGGCATTAGCTGCCTGCTGAGATTCTTTTTTTACAGGTACGCTTCCTGTTGGAATTTTTATTTTCATACCAGGCATGATCATATCCGGATTGGCGAGCTGTGTATTAGCAGCTTTTAACTGTTCAAAATCAACGCCGTATTTCTTCGCGAGCTTCCAGAGCGTATCCCCTTTTTGGACGATATGAATTTTCACGATCTCATTCCCTCCTCTTTACCTTTTTCGTACATCTTATGTCGTTGTAGGCGAATTGACACGAAGCGTTAAACTGACAAAACAGATAAAAATGGGAGAAAGCCTAATACCCAAAGGGTCTCAGCAAATCTTATGAGAAAACAAATAGGTTTATGCCTAAGAAAAACGCCTAGCGTCCTTTCTTATCTTTTAAAAAAACCGGCTTAACAGGAGATGCTCCTGCTAAGCCAGTCCTCTTCCGATGATTAAGCGCGTTCCAGCATGCGCTGCAATGCCAAATTCGCTTCTTCGGTCGTTAACGGATCCACTTTTATTGGGAAATGTAACTGCCCCGCCTCCAGTTCTTCCAGCGACCAAAGCAAATGATCAAGATCAATCCGGTTCATCGTTAAACATGGACACATGATCGGATTTAATGATGTAATCTCCTGCTCAGGATGCTGCTGGCTTAAACGGTTCACCAAATTCATTTCCGTCCCGACCGCCCACTTCGTACCCGGAGCTGCCTTTTTAATCGTCTCGATTATAAAATGGGTCGAGCCATTTTCGTCTGCCGCCTGGACGACCTCATACGTGCATTCTGGGTGCACGATGATTCGTGTTTCAGGAGAATCCTTTCTAAGCTGCTCAATTTGCGCTACAGTAAATTTTTCATGAACCGAGCAATGTCCTTTCCAAAGAATCACTTGCAGATCATCGAGGTTCCCTTCATAGTCAAGGCGACGCTCAATCGGATCCCAGACAGCCATCTTCTCCAAAGGGACACCAAGATCATAGGCGGTATTTCTTCCTAAATGCTGATCAGGCAAAAACAAGATCCGTTCCTTTTGCGTGAAGGCCCACTCGACCATTGCTTTTGCATTCGAGGAAGTCACCGTCGCTCCCCCATTGCGGCCGCAAAAGGCTTTGATCGCCGCTGTACTGTTGACATAGGTTAATGGAAGAATCGTATCGCCAAGCAGCTCCTGCAGCTCTCCCCACGCATATTCGGTTTGCGCGATCGTCGCCATATCGGCCATTGAACAGCCTGCCTTCAAATCAGGAAGAATGACGTGCTGCTCCTCGCTTGTCAGCATATCGGCCGTCTCCGCCATGAAATGCACGCCGCAAAAGACGATGAATTCCGCCTCGCGATTAGCCTGCGCCAGCTGGGCCAGCTGAAGGGAGTCACCAATTGCATCAGCAAATTCAATGACCTCGTCCCGCTGATAATGATGACCCGGAATGTATAAACGCTTGCCAAACTGCTGCTTAATCTCCCAGATGCGCGCCCGCTTTTCTTCTGTCGTCATTTTTGCGTACTGTTCCGGTACACGTTTGACTTTTGAAATCTCTTCAAGAAAACTCATCTTATTCTCCCTCCGCTTCGAGTAAAAAACTAATGTCTTTGGCTTTGACGGAATGCGTTAAACAGCCGAGTGAGAGATAATCGACACCACAGCCGCGATAAGAAGCAATCGTCTCCAGAGAAATATTGCCGGATGCTTCGGTCTTAATCACGGAAGGGACGAGCTTGACATATGACGCGATTTCCTCCGGCGTCGCATTATCGAACATAATCACATCCGCTCCGGCTTCAACTGCTTCAAGCACTTCTTCCTCGTTTGTCGTCTCAACTTCCACCTTGACCATATGACCTACTTTTTCTTTTACCGCCTGAAGTGTTTTCGTAATTCCGCCTCCGGCCAGTAAATGGTTTTCCTTTAATAAAATGGCATCACTTAATCCAAACCGGTGATTAAATCCCCCTCCGCAGCGAACGGCATATTTTTCAAAAATACGTAAGCCCGGCGTTGTTTTCCGCGTATCGCAAATGCGGATCGATGGGTCATCAAGACGTAAAACCGCATCTCTGGCCATCGTCGCAATCCCGCACATCCGCTGAAAAATATTCAGCAAAACCCGCTCGCCGGCGAGCAAGGAAAGATAAGACCCTTTCACGCTCACTAAAATGTCCCCAGCCTGAAAAGGTTCTCCGTCAGCGACGTGAATGGTAACCTCCACCTCTTCATCGACGCATTGATAGCCAAGCCGGACGATTTCCCCGCCGGCCATTACTCCCGCTTCCTTTGCAACCATATTTCCTTGCCCTCTTTTGCCAGTGGCAATCACCGTTTGACTCGTCAGATCGCCCTCGCCGATATCCTCCATCAAAAAAAGTTGCAGCCGTTCCTTAATTGCCAGCTTATTCATATTCTCCCTCTCCTTAACGCCGAAGCGGTATTATTCTCCCACTTGCTTTTTCTTGTTTTATGATCCCATCCGTCTGTGAAATGGCGACCGTCGCCCCGTCCCATCCTTCCTCATCCTTTGCCGGGTAATCGCTGCGGTAATGACCGCCTCTGCTTTCTTTCCGCAGCAGGGCAGCTTCGGTAATCATCCAGGCGACGAGAACCATATTCTTTCGTTCCAGTTCCTCGCGTGACGTGCTTCCACCCGGATAAAGCGCTCCCATCATATACGGTTCGAGCCAGCGCTTCATTTCCTGCAAGCCGTATTCGTCCCGGTTCATCCCGACATAAGCTGTCATGTTTGCCTGAATAGCCGTTTTCGTTGGCGGACAGCCGCTTACCAATGGCGGTCCCTCCTCGACGAGCTGCGCCTCCCTCCCGTCAAACAAAGGAACCTCACGCAAATAGGTGGCGACCTGCTCGGCAAAGACAAGCCCTTCCAGCAGCGAATTGCTCGCCAGCCTGTTTGCGCCATGAACGCCGGTACAGGCAACTTCCCCAATCGCATACAAGCCTGGAAGCGAGGTTTGGCCGTTGGCATTCGTTTCAATGCCGCCGCTCATAAAGTGAGCACCCGGCGCGACCGGAAGCAGAGGCTGATTTTGGTCAATTTTCGCTTGTTGACAGCGCTTTATCAAACCCGGAAAACACTGGGCAAAATTTTCGATAACGCGACAGTCGAGAAAGATTTGCTCTCCGCGATGCAGTGCCTGCTCAATCGATCTGCTGACGACGTCGCGCGGGGCAAGGTCTTTTAACGGATGCCAGGCCATCAGCCGTTCTCCATTTTGGTTGACAAGAAACGCTCCTTCACCGCGAACGGCCTCGCTGATCAGTCCATATGTTTGCCCGGCACGGACAAGCAATGTCGGATGAAATTGGACAAATTCCATATCAATTAGCCGCGCTCCCGCCCGATAAGCAAGCGCGAGTCCATCGCCGGTTGCTTCAGGTACATTGGAGGTGTGTGTAAAGAGCTGCCCGGCTCCTCCTGTGGCGAGAATCGTCGCCTTGGCACGGACCACGCCGCGATCTGTCTCAACGCCTCCTACCCCAGCATCGGTGAGCAGTAGATTTTGCACCATTGTCTGCTCAAGCAGCTGTACGCGGTGCTGCACTAGCCGAATGAGAGCGGCGGTTATCGCCCGGCCTGTCTGATCGCCCTCGGCGTGGACAATCCGACGATGACTGTGCGCCCCTTCCATGCCGAGCTTCAGCCTGCCATATTGATCACGGTCAAACTCCACCCCGAGTTCTTCAAGCTTTTTCACAATAAGCGGCGCCCGCTTCACCAGCAGTTCAAGATGATCAAAATGATGATGGTGATGGCCCGCCTCAAGCGTGTCGGCATAATGGCTGCTCCAGCTGTCAAGCGGATCGATCGCAGCGGCCATGCCTCCCTGAGCAAGGCTGGAATTGCTTTGTGCCACATTTGACTTTGTGATAATCATCACATTCAAGTGATCAGCTAAAAGATGGGCCGTCATTAATCCGGCAATGCCGCTTCCAATAATAACCACGTCTACCGCCTTATCAGCCATGATCATTCCTCCATGTAATTTACAGTTGTCTTGTCACCTATCTTTACATAAAATAAGAATTGTGACAAGAGATTTTTCGAAAGCGCACGGAAATTGAGTAGGAAAAGGAGCCGATTATGCTTTATTTTGATTACAGTGCCACGACCCCGATGTCCGACTTTGCGTTAGACACCTATCAGCGTATCGCGAGGCAGTATTACGCCAACAGCCAAAGCCTGCACACGCTTGGCCAGGAGGCAGAGGATGTTCTGGCCATTAGCCGGCGGACGATTGCGGCAAGCCTTCCACCAGCACGCCCGGACGACATTTATTTTACCGGCTCAGGATCGGAAGCGACGTTTTTAGCGCTAACCGGTTTGGCCATTGCCCATAAAGCGAAAGGCAAAACGATTTTGACGACAGAAGGAGAGCATCATTCCGTCCATCAAGCTCTTGCCTTTCTTCACGAGCGCGAGGGGTTCCACATTCGTTATCTTGCCGTCAATCAATATGGACAAGTAACGGAAGAGGAGCTGCGTTCCGCAATCGATGCGGATACGGTTCTCGTGACGATCGGCCACGCGAACAGTGAAATCGGCACCGTACAGGATCTCGCTGCCCTTGGAAAGATTCTCGCCGATCATGCTATACTGTTTCATAGTGATTGCGTGCAAACCTTTGGCAAGCTGCCGATTCCGCTCGACGTGCTGACAAGCGCCAGCTTTTCTGCCCATAAATGCTACGGACCAAAAGGAGTTGGCGCCGCTTATTTGCAGCATGCCGTCGGCTGGGCTTCGTTTCACCACGGGACGACTCATGAAAATGGCTTCCGGGCCGGCACGGTCGATGTTCCTGCCATTGCGGCGTTTGCTGCGGCGGTAGAAGAGATGAGCGCCAATGCACACGAAGAAATGAGCCGGCTTGCAGACTACCGGGACGATTTTATAAAGGCATTTGCCGGGCATGCTGAGGTGTGCTTTGAAGGCCATCCGACCGCGCGGCTGCCTTTTCATATCGCGCTGCGGGCGAAAGGAATGGAAGGACAGCTGCTCATGCTGGAATGTAACCGCAAAGGCTTCGCCATCTCAACCGGTTCAGCCTGCCGGGCCGGACAAAGCTCTCCTTCACGAACGCTGATCAGCCTTGGCCGTTCGGCCGAAGAAGCGCATGAGCTTGTCAGAATTACGTTTGGCAAGCACACGACAAAGCAGGACGTTACACAGCTGATTAAGGCAATCAAAGAAATTTTGCTGACCTATAAAGGGGATGAATAGATGTGACAAATGGCAAGAAAATACTTGGCGAGGAGCGTCGGAATCTACTGATTGACTGGCTGCAAACAAGCGACAAGCCATTAACAGGAAATGAGCTGGCCAAACGAACCAATGTCAGCCGGCAAGTAATCGTCCAGGATATATCGATCTTAAAAGCGAAAAAGCATCCAATTTTAGCGACCGCTCAAGGCTATATGTATGTCAAGACAGAAAGGCCGGCAAAAGCGAGCCGGATTATCGCCTGCTGCCATACGCCCGCCGAGACGAAGGAAGAGCTTTTTCTCCTCGTCGACCACGGCGTGACTGTGCGCCAAGTGATGGTCGAGCACGCCCTGTATGGTGAGCTGTCTGCTTCCTTGATGGTCTCAAGCCGTCAGGATGTCGATCAGTTTTGCGCTCATTTGCAATCGACAAAAGCGGCCTTATTATCCGAGTTGACAAATGGCGTCCACTTGCATGAAATCGAGGCGCAAACCGAGGAACAACTGGACAGCGCCATCGCCGCCCTTGACCGGCGGGGCTTCATTTTAAACGACTAAGAAAAACGCGCAGGTCTGTCTGAAAGACCCCCGCTTCCAGACAGACCGCCTAACTAAAACATACTAAGATTAGTGGGTAAGGTCATCGACGGGTGATCGTACCCACTATTTCTTTTTTAAGTTATAGTGAGGAGTGAAAGAAAGCCCGA
>NZ_JBEPKD010000019.1:0-78408 GCF_040544555.1 Halalkalibacter oceani | reverse complement strand
CACAAAGAATCATTACTCAATCGTTAAAAAAGGATGTTGGCAAGTAGCTACATTTTTAACTGCCAAATCATACATTTCCTACTTGCCAAATACACTTCCTTCTCGTAGGAAAATGTATAGCCGCCATCTTCATGGAGCAACCTTCCTACATGATAACGCTGGCGTGTCTCAACATTTTGCCAAATCAGCCAGAGTTCAAACGGTCTCTTACTCATGCTTTCACCCTCCCTTCAAACCAATTTAAGATCCATTCCTTTCGGTAAAGCAAAAGGCGGATTACCCATTCCCTTCTTTTCACTTGACCAAATGCCCAACACATACAGTGAAAACGATCCACGATAATCAATGAACCTCCTAATTGCCGCCGTACAGCTTCCTTAAACGCTCTGGATAGATCAATAACTACATTTCTCTGTTCCTATTTATGCTAATACCAAATCACCTGAATGAATTTCTGTTTTTGAAACCATCTTCATGGCTTCCATTACTTGCTGAAGCCTTTCTAATCTGGCCCCATAGTATTCATTTCGCTCATCTCTTGATACTTGAGAAGGGGATACCCCTAATCGCTCCGCTAAGTCTTGTTGACTCATTCCAAGGTAAATGCGATATGCAATTAATGTCTTTCCTAATTGATGTAAGCTAATGATAGGATCAAATTCTCCTCTTTTAATACGTTCATAATAAACAAGCTATGGAGTAATGTTTTGGATGCACTAATCTCCCCAATTGATAATTTCCTTTCCACCGAATCATCTCTCCGTCAAAAAAAGCACCAACAGGGCCATCCCCACTGGTGCTTCTTTCGCTTATGCGCTTATGCTTCTTATGATTGTCCTTGCTGCGGCAGAACGCCGGCTTCAAGGGCTTTAAGTTGTTGGGTGACAAGGAAGTAGGAGTACTTCGCCATTTCGTGAGCAAGCTCGGCTTGATCAATTTGAATGGCCGCCTGTTCAAACGTCGCCTTTGACATCAGCCCGAGCTGATAGCGGCGCTCTAACATATTGTAGTCATAGCGGGCATAGTCCAGATCTCGCTGCGCGTCCTGAATCGCCTGATAGCTGTCCTCGATATCGAAGTAGAGCTGACGGATGGCCGCTTCGGCATTCAGCTTCAATTGGGCTAAATTCTCCTCTTCGACCTTCACATTCAAGTCGGCTTCGTTTTTCTGATAAGAGGATGAGTCCTCATCGTCATATACACGATCACGCTCATATTTTGCCATTTCAATCGCCTCAAGCTGGGCTTTATACTGGAATGAATTTTCGATCAACTCATTCGTATCGGTTTCCTGCTCTGGTAAGGCAGAGCTGGAAAGCTCAATCGGCTCAAGCGAGAAGTCAGGATGATAGACAAGGCCTAAGTCGAGCGCAAACTCAGCCAGATCATGATGATATTTCTTTTCTTCCTGCTCAAGATCAGACTTCTGGATTCTCAGTTCACGCGCTTCTGTATTAAACTCGTTGAACGAAATCAATCCAAGCTCACGCTGACGATCAAGATTGGCGATCTCTGTCTCCAATACATCAATTGACTTTCGTTGCAGCTCAAGCTGCTCTTCGGTCATTAACAGCTGGGTAAACGTCATCGCCGTTGCCATTTTAATGCTTTCTCTTGCTTCATCCTGGTTATACACAAGCGTCACTTGACCGGAACGAAGCTGTTCAAGCGCGTCTTCCAGCTGCTCAATTGTATCCTCAAGCATCTCAAGCTGGTCGTTCATCGCGTTCCATTCCTGCCCAAGACCTATGCGCTCACCTATGTAACTCGGGTCAAAAGGATCAAGATTGCGACGTCGTTCCATTAAATTGTCTAACGCATCCTCCAGGTCTTCAATATCCTTTTCTAAATCACGATAATCAAGATTTGTGTTGCCTTCCTGATTTTCGAGAATTTCAAGCTGATAGTTTAAGAGCATTAAAGAAGAATTGTCCTCAAGCGCCCGTTCAAGAGCCTGCTCAAGAGAAAGGCTGTTAACCAGTTCGATTTCCTCTTCCTCACTGCCTTCCTCTGCTTCTTCCCCTTCTTGTACATCTTCACTTCCTTCTTCTTCCAGGACTTCATCAGAAGCCTCATCCGCGAAAGCCACTGGTGCTATACTTGATGTGGCCAACAAAAACGCTAATCCGACTGTCGCACTTTTCTTCAACAAAACCTTCCCCTTCCCTTACGTTCGTTTCATCGCCATGTCTGTGCTTTCAGGTTCTATGTCATCAACGGTAAAATTTAACGCTACTGATATTATTTTATCATACTTTCCAGCCAGATAAGTGACAAATTGTTGACGTGAAAAAAGAATGCCGCCACCGGTTTGCTTACTAACCGATGGCGGCATTCTTAAGAATATGGTGGTGGTTTCGCTCACCATTTCAAGTATAGATAATACTAATACCGAATTATTTATTACTCAAATTGAGTTTGTGTTAACATCTTCCCGTCTTGTGTAACGATAATATCCACCGCATAATCAGGATATTTCTCTTTAATTAATTCAGCGTATGTTTCAGCAACTTCTTCAGGTGACAGTTCCTGTTCGTCATTGATTTGAATATCAGCGTTTACTCTATTAATAGTTCCTTCTTCCAACTGAACCATGACATCAGCTATACCCGGCTGAGAAGCAAATTCTGCTTGTAATTCTTCTTCGGCTCCAAGGCTCACAGAAGGTTCTTCTTCTGAAATAGCATGTTCCTGCTCTTCTTCAGATGCAGCGTCTTCAGGCTGTCCTTCTTCTTGAGGCTGGTCTTGTACTTCTTCCTGTGGCTCGTCCTGCGGCTGCTCTTCAACGTCGCTGTTATTTGAGCATGCGCTTAGCCCTAGGCTGATTGCCAATGCTGCGATTACATATCTCTTTTTCATGTTTGTTGTACCCCCATTTACGATATAGCATTTGCCCCTTTAGCTTACATTTATTTCAATCGCAAGTAAAGCCGTTGCGAGATTGTTACATATTTATTGAGAAGTATGCCGAATCAGTATATATTCTTCTTACCAATGAAAAAAACCCCATCATTGAACTGCACCCCAATTGTTAGACACAAACTAACAATTGGGGTGCAGTTTTTCTATGGCTAAATTTTCTACAGACGATAAATTACAAGCAGTTTTGCGTTATTTAAATGGAAATGAGAGTTCATATGAAATAGCTAAATCTTTAGGAACAAATAATAAAGCCATTCTTAAGTGGGTTAAACAATACGAATACAATGGTGAGGAAGCATTTGTAAAGCGATATACAAATTACACACAACAGTTTAAACTAGACGTACTAAATTACATGATTGAACATGGTACGTCCTTAAACGAAACGGCAGCTATTTTTAAAATACCTGGCCCTTCCACAATTAGTGCGTGGAGAAAACGAATTGAAACACAAGGATTAGATGCCCTTCAATCAAAGAAAAAGGGGCGTTCATCCATGAAAAAAGAATTGAATCAACAACCAAAACAAGCACCTGTCAAAGGCTCTAATGAAACACTTGAAGCACGTATTAAACAACTAGAGATGGAAAACGAATATTTAAAAAAGTTGAATGCCTTAGTTCAAAACAAGGAAATATCACCAAACAAGACAAAACGCAAGTAGTCTATGGATTAAGGCATAAATACCCGGTGAAAGCACTCGTAAAGCTCGCTGGCATTCCACGTAGCACTTACTATTGCTTAGTGAAACGGATGAATCGTCCAGATCCAGATGCCGATTTAAAAGTGGAGATAAAGACTATTTATGAAGAACATGAAGGGCGTTATGGTTATCGCCGTATTCGTGATGAGCTTGCGAATCGTGGGCAAAAAGTGAATCACAAGAAGGTTCAACGGATTATGAAAGAATTAGGTTTAAAGTGTATTGTACGTATGAAAAAATATAAGTCTTATAAAGGGACTGGTGGGAAGATCGTACGAAATATTTTAGATCGTCATTTTACGGCAGACGCCCCAAACCAGAAATGGGTAACGGATATTACGGAGTTTACATTATGTGGCGAGAAGATTTATTTATCACCTGTTTTAGATTTATTTAATGGAGAAATTATTACCTATACACTTGGCTCTAGGCCAACGTATTCGCTTGTTTCAGGGATGTTGGAAAAGGCTTTCGAACGCCTACCGGAAGAACATCAACTATTGATGCATTCAGATCAGGGATGGCACTATCAAATGAAGCACTATCGTCAAGCGCTAGAATCGAGGGGGATTGTACAAAGTATGTCTCGTAAAGGAAACTGTTACGATAATTCTGTAATGGAGAATTTCTTCGGGATTATGAAGTCTGAGTTTCTCTACATAAAAGAGTTTGAAAGTGCGGAGCATTTTAAAAGCGAATTAGAAACGTACATAACTTATTACAACACAAAACGGATTAAGGCAAAATTAAAAGGCATGAGCCCGATACAATATCGAACTCATG
This sequence comes from Halalkalibacter oceani, assembly GCF_040544555.1. NCBI lineage: Bacteria > Bacillati > Bacillota > Bacilli > Caryophanales > Bacillaceae > Halalkalibacter > Halalkalibacter oceani. Next base: position 74,000 of record NZ_JBEPKD010000019.1, on the reverse strand, counting down.
CCCAACCCGTTGTTTAATGAGATAACTGTGTCTAATTTTTTGGGGTCACTTCATAAAGATGAGGCTCTACATAGCATAAACCTATTTTAGTCACCAGTATAATCATATGTGAATGGCACAACAATTTTTTTACCATCATACCAAATTGTGAAACCCTCTAACGTTGTATAGCCTGTTGATAAACCAGGACTCAAGTTCACTCCCGTCCCTACTGAAATTTGCGAAATCTCCAAGTTTGAATAGCTGCCACTATTCTTTAGTTGTTCAATAACTTGGTCAAGCGTTCCTAGAGTATGGCCATAGTAATAAGTACCGTCACCACGATTCACAGAAACATCCCATGAATCACCGCCACTTGGCTCCTGCACAATGTTAATTGAAGTACTCACATAAGGTCCTTCCCCTTCGGTTGGATCATGAAAGTCTCCACTTAGGTTAATATTTGCTCGTAAACGATGTGTTGGATTAGCTAAAGTCCCACCGTCTAATGTTGAGACCGATACACTTTCAAATTTTTCGAAATCTGGACTACTTGTACCTAGCTTCTCTTGGACATCATCGAAAGCAACTCGATTCCACACATAATGGTCTGTACTTTCAGTAAGCTCAATTCTTAGTCCGTGAGAAGTTATTTCAACGCTTGCTCCTGTGCCACCTTCAAAATTAACCCCATTTGTAGATAATGCCAATGCTGTTGTACTTAAATCGATACTATTCTCGTCTTATACCTTTTAAAATCTTGATTTTCTAACGAGCCTTCACCATGCAAGCGACTTTCATCGCACACGGCGATCCATCAACGAAACACATTTGTTACCTATTTCCCCAAAATAATCATACCATTTTTCCGAATAATTAAAAAGTTATTTTTTGTAGTGAACAATACACCTTATAAAACCTTCTGTGCCAGTTGAATCCTTCTTTTTTGCAACACTTCTCCTAATAAACTTTTATCAATTAAATTTATTAATTTAAGTTTGCACATTTTAATATGGAAGCTTACTTGTTTAACTTGCAGGTTATGTTGCATATCCGAACAAGCAATAAGTAGGAAGCGGTAAGGTATCAACAAGCCTCGACTGTGCTCTCCTACATAAAACCTCGCAATACCAATTGTTCCATCTTTTGATGCTGTTGCCATCAGCCACCCTATCGGCTCGCTCCCCTCGAGTAATAAATAACTGGCATCTACATTAATAGCAGGGCGTGGTGGTAATGAAATTTGATTTTCCTCTGCTTCTTTCTGCACTTTTTTAAAAGCTGTCTCAAAAAAGTTACTTGACCTTGTCCGACATGGCACTACATGATAGGAGCCGACTTCAACAGAGTTCTGTTTAGAGAAGTTCTTTAATTTCAACTGATAATCATATTGATGTTCTACACTTTTCCACTTCATTCGTTGCACTACTTGTTCCATTAAGCTGGAATCAGGGTGAAAACTCACTAAACGATCTATCTTCTTTTCCCTCATGATCCTTTCCAACGCTTGCAACATCGCTTGCAAGATAGCCTCATCAGGATAGTTACTCGGAATAACGCGAATAAAAAATATAATGGCACTCGCCTTCCTGATCTCCACAGTTGCTATTGTATGCGGCTTGTTTTCAAATAAAAGAGCATATGAAAAAATAGAAAACGTGCCAATCATGCTACAAATTTCTTCTGGCATTAGATCCTTATAATCTTCTTTATTCGTCTTAGTAATCTCCTGAACTCTAATCGCCATCTCCGTTCCTCCAATATTAGAAAAAGAAGAGTCAACCTGCCTCTCCTTTTTCTAATAAAATTTTATTTAATAAACGAAATATTTTGACCATCAATATTTATTAATAAACCATCCTCAGGATCTACCGTAGCAGGGATTTGTATTTCAAAAGTTACTTCTCCCTTACTGTCTGTCAGAGGGAGTGTGACAAATGAAGCTGAAACTGTGTGAACCACACCATTTATTGAATATTGTTCTATCGTTGTTGTATCATTACTTAGAATATTGACGTCATACTTAAACTGATGACCGGAAACTAAATTCTCATACTGATCTTTCGCTACTAAGGTTACTGTACTTATTTGTCCTTCCTGTAGTGCCGGGTTTACATTCATAGTGGTCTTGCTAGTATCCACAGCTCCAACGGCAAGTGGTTGCACCACTTCTGCATTATTATATCCTGTAGCAATAACTGTAATTGTTCGATCTCCAGCATACTGAAGACTTGCTATACTAGCAGGATTCAACCTTAATTCTCCTGCGACCAAATTCCAATTTCCAACTCCTATTGATACGCCATCGACCAAGACATCCGTTACCGCATCTCGCCAATCCGCATCTTCCACAAATTGAATTTGCAATTCGTAATCAACAGTGGCGCTAGATACATCTGCAAATAGTACAGGAGCGAACAAGCTATTCTCACCTTATACCCTTTATACCATGGCTTTCGGTTTGAGCCTTCACCGCACAAGCGACTTTCATCGCATACGGCGATCCATCAACGAAATACTTACAAGACTTATTTCCCCATTTTTAATATATACTGAATTATTAAAAATAGGAAGCTAATTTATGAAAGATAACTCTTGTCGGTTGGATATAGTTTATACCATTCAAGCAGAGCGAAGAGTTTCCATGATACAGAGTGACATCCACTTTAATTCCAACCAGACCGATCAGTATATTCGTACCTCATTTACTAAGGAAAGTCTAGTTCTAGTGCATCAGTATTATAAGCCATATCTCCAACTACGCTCTTTTTGTCCTTCTTTCCTCAATGGGTTCATAACGAGCCTACACCGCACAAGCTACTTCATCGTATACAGTGTTCCGTCAACTTAACATAGTCGCTACTTTTCCCACACTAAATATATATTTAATTTTCCGAAATTTTACCCGTTTAAGTAAACAAGAGAAAGCTATTATTCCTCTTACAGAAGGACCTGATTGTCTTCATTACTTTGTGATAAATGGCTCCCTTGTCCTTTTCCCTTCAACACTGCGACAATAACATCTTGTTTGTGCACTCTTCAATTACTTTTTTGTTTTTCCCTACTGCATCTACATAAAAGCCTGCACACCAAAAATCTCCAATTCCACCATTTGAGATGCTGGATCTTTTGGATTCGCTAATCGTGCACATGTGTCGTCATCGCTTGACATGGCGGACATTCATGGGGCTTCCTTGGTATCTCCACATGAATCGCCCCCATGTCCTCGCGTTCTTCCACCTTTGTAACCTTGACCTCTTTTAATCCTGGGATTCATAATAGACTTTTGTGCACGCAGCTCCATCCTTTCTTATTTTCTCGTCAATTCAAGGATAACAGGATCAAAGGGCTTGCGTGCCTTTTTTTGTCCTCATTGTGCGAATACCCCAACATTTATTCTAGAGCCTTATTTTAGAGTCTACTGTTCGGGACTTGAACCCTAAAGCCCATACAACATGCCGGGCACACCAAAAAAAGGTGAGAGAGTCTTAAAATGACTCTCTCACCTTATCAAATAATTAGTTAACTTGATTAAGCAGGATTAATAGTATCAACCGTAATGCTTCCATCAGCATTTACAGTAATATCTACTGTTGCTGTATCTCCAGCTGAATCTTCAACTGTAATAGTAGCTGTACCTGCTGAAACTGATGTAATCGTTACTCCATCTCCAGCTCCATTTTCAGCCACTGTTGCAACTCCAGTATCAGATGAACTAATGTCTCCAGCTCCATCAACAACATTTAAATCAGCATAGCTTACATCTTCTGTTGAAATCTCAAAATGTGGTGTAATGCTATCAACCGTAATGCTTCCATCAGCATTTACAGTAATATCTACTGTTGCTGTATCTCCAGCTGAATCTTCAACTGTAATAGTAGCTGTACCTGCTGAAACTGATGTAATCGTTACTCCATCTCCAGCTCCATTTTCAGCCACTGTTGCAACTCCAGTATCAGATGAACTAATGTCTCCAGCTCCATCAACAACATTTAAATCAGCATAGCTTACATCTTCTGTTGAAACAGGAAAGCTATTCTCACCTTCACCCAACACCTGCTGGGCTTATAATGAGCCTACACCGCACGAGCGACTTTCATCGCATACGGCGTTCCATCAGCAAACACATTACTTAACAAATTTTTGGGGAAATAAGTAAGTTGAGTGTTTATATCGCTGACTGGGTTCCTTCGCTCCAGCTAGTTTTATCCTCCTGGATTGTTACCAACCCAGTGCAAACGGCTAGCGCTCAACACTACTACGAACCCGCTGCCATCTCACATGCCTCTTCGGTGCTTCCTCACCTCTTCATGCAAGATTTCAAACGTTCCATTCTGTCTATCCCTTAATTTTGATTACCTTAGGCTCCCACTCTTTAATAGAAAGCAGATTTGGTTTCACAGCGTTTGTTCCAAATCCCTCTGTATCATTGCAAATACATGGATGAAAGGCAAACCCCTAGCATAGCATCTCTATACCTTTCACTATCAGTCTATTACATCTAAATGGGTTCGTTGTCCTAACCATAGCAATCTTTTTAGGAGCCCCGCACGCGCTTTCGTCCCGCGTTACGACTTCACCTGACTTCACCCCTTCAGCTTGGAAGAGCTTCTCTGGATGCAGGAGGATTAGGCTCACGACTTATTTGCTGCTGTCGTGGAAAAGACTTTCACTTTTCTAATCAACAGAATAGTTAAGGTAGTACCTCATACCTCATTTACGAGGTACTACCTCCCTTGTTTCGTCTGGAAAGACTTATCAAGGAACGTTTCGTTTAGTTTTATTAAGGGGTAACAGTAAAAGTGATATTTTCAGTGTTATCACCGACAGTCACGGTACCATTGTAATTATCAGCATCCAACTCTGGATCGTCAATAGTGACAGATAGTGACGCATCGAAATCATGGTTTGCAACTGTAAAAGTTTCACCATCAACATTGACAGTTACTGTAGCAACACCTGTAAAATCATCACCATTTTGGTCCTCTACGTCACTAAATGTAAGAACTAAGTCATCACCTTCTGCATAGTCAGCTGCCGTAACAGAGAAATCAGCAACATATGGCGCAGCATCACCATCTGTGATTACAAAGTACTTCACATAACGATTAGTGTTATCACTTGAGTAAACAGCAGTGAACGTTTTGCCATCAAGATCACGAACGCGTCCAGTTTCAATGTCATCTGTGTCTTCTGCGTCCACTACGTAACCATCATTGTCAAGAACGAGAGTACGTCCGCCAGCAATTGTTACTTCATTACCACGGATTGAAGTAGCAACCAATCCGGCTTCAACATTTGCAGCAGCGTGAATATCTTCTACCACGCCAGTTGACTCATTGATTTCAAGAGTTACAATATCGCCTTTATTGAACGTTTTACCTACTTCATCAACTTCGAATGTTTCGAATTCACCGTTAATGAATACAGAAATACGAACGATATCTCCACTGCGGTATTGAACATTTGTTACAACTGCATCTTCTTCTTCTACATCAGAAGCAGTATCCTCAGTAACAACAAGGTAAGTTACATTGTCATCTTCATCGAAGTAGACAGTTGCTTCTTCGATTTCAAATCCTTCAAGCTCTCCCCAAGTTGAAACTGTAATATCGTCTTCATCAAAGCCATCAGTTACATCGAAAACGACTGTGTTACTGCGTAGACGTTTACCTTCAACAAAGCGATCTGATAATTCAAGGTTGTTATCACTATTACCACCATTGGTAAAGCCAGTAGACTCAGGGAAGATTAATTCCTTAACTACATCGCTATCGTTAAGAACTACTTCGAGTAAGTCTCCTTCTTCTGCAAGTGGAATTGTTTCAATAACTGTTCCACCTTCTTCTTCGCGAATTAGAATAGCATCGTATCCATCTACAGTTGGATCTGGATTTTCACGAAGTTCTACATAGACTTCATCATCAGCAGCATCTGCATCTTGATCAATTTCGTAAGTTTCACCGTCATAAGTGATTTCATCTAGTGAATCTAAACGGAAGTCGTAAAGGGCAACCTCTCCGTCTTGTTTCTTCACTTCAAGCTCAATACGATCTCTTGTAGCTTGTTCGTAACCAATCATGTCGGCAAGAAGCACTGAACCATACGTATTTGATTGAACTTCACCGTATTCGCCAGTAACAAATACTAGTTCACCATGACGATCAACATAGATAGTAATGTCGCCCGCATCTTGAATTTGCTCAATCACTTCACGACGATCATTAGCTGAAGTTGTACTGAAAGTTTCAATTTCTCCATCTTCATTCAGATAAAGTGAAGTATAGTTTCTGTCGAGGTTGTAGTAATCGTACTCTACATCATCAACTTCAAATGAATCGTCATAGATTGCCGTTACTTCACCAGTGATTTCATTAGTGTACACTTCTGCGTACTCAGCATCTTCATTATAGAAAATGATGTCGCCTTGGTCGATATCATCAACAGAGATTGTTTCTCCGTCACGAACAAGAACGTAATCATCGAAATCAACTTCATCATAGTTGTCATAGCTAGTAACAACAGTATCGTCAATTTCGTCTGCAACGATAAAGTCATCCCACTCAAACGCATCAATGAATTGAATTCTGTTGTTGCTTCCTAAAACGACTTTGGCATAATCATACTCAGCATCTTCAACCCAATCGCCAGAAGCTGACTCTCCATCAATAAGGTCTAGGAATTTCGCTTCGTCGTTATCGAAACGATATTTTTGTGTAGAAACTTCATATTTTTTAGTTTCATCTTCAGTCACTAGTTCAATTTCCACAAGGTCTCCATTATCGTCAACTTCCGTGACAGTGAATGACCCATAAAGAACATTCTCATTTACGGCTTCAGCTTGAATTAACTCATCATCACTATTGTACCAAATGCGATGTTCTACACCCTTTGCTGCTTCAAGATCAAAGTCTTCTGGTACATCAAGTGTTACAACTCGCTCATTATAATTCAATGATCCATTGTAAGCAGATGTTAAATGAGTTCCTCTTACAGTAATTGTACGATCTTCATGATCTACAGAAGTTACAATAGCTTCTTCAACAAACGCAGGGCGTTCAAATTCAAATGTTGAAGATTGATTGTTAACTGAAATTGTTACTTCGTATGTGCGAAGTTCTTCTACATAAGCATTTTCATAGAACTTGATTTGAGCAGTTCTTCCATCGCGTGAAAGAGTCAATTCTTCAATACCACGTAATTGTCTGCTTTGTTTGTCTTGAACACGGACATCAGAGCGGTCAAGTTGGGAAACAGGCTTGTTGAATTGTACTTCAATGTATTCACCATTACGGTCTAACGCACTTACTTCAGTAATTTCAAAATCTAGTGGTGGTTGTTCACCTGGGTTAACACGAACTTCTGGCACTTCTGTACGGTGTACGAATACTGGAGTTTGTGCACGAGTTACATTGCCTTGTGGTTGGAATTGTCCAGCGCGAACACCTTCAACGATTCCAAGGCTAGCAAGCACATCTACATACTCAGCACCCCAGCTGTTGTTGTCTGTGAAGTCAATGTTCACATCTGGATCTGCTTCAAGATCGTAAGCAGTTACAATCATTTTCGCCATTTCTTGACGAGTGATTGTGCGGTTAGGACGGAATGTTCCATCAGTGTAACCGTCGATTACGCCAGGAGCTTGTTCTTGGATTGCAGCGATGTAAGCAGAACCCCAGTGGTTAGCAGCATCAGAGAAGTTAGTGCTTGCTGAAGAATCAACATCAAGGCCAAGCGTGATCGCAAGGATCTTTGCTGCTTCAGCACGAGTGATGCTTGCATTCGGATCGAAAGTGCCGTCAGGGCGACCTTCAATTGCTCCCTTTTCTACTAAATAGGCGATTGAATCTGAAGCCCAGTGGTTTGTAGCTACGTCAGGGAATGACGTTGGTGTGTCAGCGGAAACTGACGGAATTACAGGCGCAGCAACTGTAGCTACCATTGCAGCTGTTACAGATGTTGCTAAAAACTTGCGGTAAGACTTAGGTTGGTAAGCCATGTGGGTAAATCCTCCTTTGAATTATGTACATTAAATGTACGTATTTCTACTAAATGTCAAAGAGTTGCTACTATCAGATGTTGTAATGTCGAACCATGTTGTAAGTACGTTGATAGTAAAGCGCAACGCTGACTGAGTCACTTGCAAAAGAAACTCGGATAGCTTAGCTCTCCAACATTAGTAAAACGCGGGTAGAATGCTTGCAAGAATAGTATAATTACCAATCCTAGTAATGTCAACCACTATGTAAAAGTTGTAGGAAAGAAAGTCAACATTTCTCAAGTGTTTTCATATTTAGGAAAGGTAGTTATTTTTTATTCTACATGATGTTACATAAATTTCAATAGTTTTCTTCCAATTCGATATTAGTACATATTTCCATAGATTTATCCGCTTCATTCCGGCTTTCTTCTATATAACTGTGAATAAAGTCGGAGCGATTCTATGGAATTATTACAGACTATATTACGAGTTTGTTATCAACTTGTAACATTACTTTCTCTTATTATGTGGTAGACTAAATCTCGTACTTACCCAAGATTATGTCGAATTAAACATAATTTTCATAGATTTAGTAAAAAATGTTCATTTTTTTGCTAAGATGCAGTGTGGCATGAGCTTCATTGCCTACCTCAAATTTTTACATAGTAAGAGGAGTGTATGTATGTTACGAAAGTTGATCCCGGTAGTCGTTTTTGCTTTGCTATTTACAGCGGTGGTGCAGGTGCAAATGGCGGAAGCAAGTGTGAGGGACGATATCGTCACCTCCGCAAAGAAACAGATCGGTGTCCCTTATAAGTACGGCGGCACAACTCCGAGTGGCTTTGATTGCTCTGGCTTCATTAATTACGTCTTGAAGGAATTTGGCATCTCTGTTCCCCGAACAGCCGCTCAAATGTACAATCAAGGCACAGCTGTTTCCAAGGCAAACCTGCAAAAAGGGGACCTCGTCTTCTTTAGAACCGTAAGCTCTGGCGCTTCCCACGCAGGAATATATGTCGGAAACAACCAATTTATTCACGCTTCTTCCTCTAAGGGTGTGATGATTTCCTCCATTAACGATCCTTATTACTGGGGACCTCGTTACTTAGGAGCGAAGCGGATCCTTCCGGAAGAGAAGGCTGAAGTTCAAGCAACAGCCGAGAAAAAAGCCGAGCCGGCACGCGTGCTTGGCGAGGGCGAGTACCATGATGTCCTTCCTACACACTGGGCGTTCGGTGAGATTAAAGAATTATCCGTTTCAAGCATGATTGCCGGACTGGGTGATAACCAGTTTGGACCGAACGACAAGCTGACACGGGCACAAATTGCCGCGTTGATTACACGCGCAACTGGTTTAGAAACAGACAGCGGGTTAAACGGTTTCCGTGACGTGCCGGAAAACCACTGGGCAGCCCGGGCGATTGCCGCCACGGACAGAGCTGGCTACTTCTCATACATAGAAGGAGATACGTTCAATCCGAACGAACCAGTAACACGCGAAGAAATCGCCGTTCTCTTTACAAAAGCTTTCAACCTACCAGTAGAAGAAACGGTATCTGCCTCATTTAACGACGTTGACGATCAAAGCTGGGCTTTCGCCGAGATTCATGCTTTACAGGCGAGCGGCATCGTCCAAGGCTTTGAAGATGGGACATACCGTCCAACCAATCACGTGACACGCGCTGAATTTGCAAAAATTCTTCATACTGCATTGAACTAATGAAAAGCGGCTCTGCCGCTTTTTTTGTTGTCTTCTTTCAGACCAGGTCTCAAAGGACGTTTTTTTTTGGCTCCCTCAGGCGCAGCTCTCTTTCACCTCCAGACATGTTATGATTCAATTGGATAGCCATCCAATCACTCGCTGTGATGGATGTCCTTACCTATAAGACGAAAATACGCCCATTCAGGTTTCAGCTTATGTGAGAAAAAATAAAAAAATGTTTGTTTTTTTACCATAGTGGGGTGGAGTGGTCGTGTATGGGGCATTTTTTGTGGCGGTGAAGGCGACTTCGTTTCGTTTTTCTTCCTATATAAAAAGCGTTGTTTTTTTATTGCGGGGAAGGGGAACGTCATTCCTTTATTCTTCATTATTTAGCCTTTTCGCTTTAATAGGCGGAACGCCATTCCGCTATTGCCTATGGGAGCGGTGAATCACCGCATGTTTTCGCCTGATAGCGGAACGAGGTTCCTATTGTTACGTGAAAAAGCATGAAAATCGAGCAATAGCGGAAGCACGTTCTTCAATATTTTCATTCTTTTTCTATAAAATAGCAAAAGCTTGCCAACCCACTCTTTATATCGAGGTAAGAAGGACTTATAATATAAGCTAAAAAGCAGCTACACTTTTGAAGTGTAGCTGCAAGATAAGTATTATTTGGCTTACATAACAGATGGATTTTAATCGTACCTCGGTACGGGTAATCATCCATCCTTCATAAAGCTAATCGAACCTTAGTACGGGTTGCTTTATGTTCTCGTATTGTACTATATCGTTTCCACTACGTCAACTGGAGAGGTGATTTAATGAAGCTTAAACTACATTCAGAAATAATGAATATTTTTTTCGATGAAAGTGGTCGTCATGATGATAAACCAACTACAATGGGTGGACTCCTCATACCTCAAGCCGTTTATTCAGCCACTGAATTTACTGAACTTTCAAAACGCTTACAACTTGGTACATTAAAGTTACATTGGACAGATTATAGCGGCCACGGTCCTAACAAACAAAATATCATTGATACCATGACTTTATTTTCAAGATTCGTTCCATATGTAAAAATGAATGTCATTAATTACAATCACCATTCTCTTAATATACACAAAAAACGCTTAGAAGATAAGGACTATTCAAAGTTAATGATTTATACCAAAATACCTGAACGCATTTTCTATGGTTTATTACGAAATTACGGACAAGATGTTTATGTAAAAGCAAATGTCTACATAGAAGAAGCATCCGTATATAAACAATTAGAATTGGATACTCGTATTTTAGAACAATTAAACACTCAATCTCTTTATCGTGGAGAACAGTTTAGTGTTTCGACTTGTGAAATGCATCCTAAAAATAAAATGATTGGTATTGAGCTAGTTGATTTAATTTTAGGAGTAATAAGATCCATTATTCAAAATGTCATTATTCCAAGCGATATCTCCGAAGAAGAACTCAAGCGGGCGAAATTGAAGAAAAAGAAAGCAAAGAATGACCTGGTCATTCAATTACTAAAAATTGAAAAGTTCACACACTTTCTTTCTACTATCAAATATTATGAATGGAATAGCAATAAAGAACTGGCTGAAGTTGACTTTGAAGATTATTTACGCATATTTATGGCGTCGCATTTTAGAGAATTTCATGAAAAGTAATAGTAATTCCCCCGTCAACTTCGCTCACTAATAGCACGTATAGTTCCCTTCACCGTTAAAAAGAGAGGCTGGAACAAAAGGTTGTTTTTACCTTTTTCCCAGCCTCTAAGCAAGTTTTGTCTCAAGCTCCTTCTTCTTTATGCGGCGTCTTCTTCCTCCGCTTCTTCCGTTTCTTCTCCTGCTTCGTCGTCTCCGTAGTGGAGCGCTCTTGAGAGGAAGACGGCGAATTCGGCGCGGGTGACGGCTGTCCGTGGCTGGAAGCTGCCGTCCGGACGTCCAAATGCGACGTCGGCGCCGGCAACAACGGCGATGTCTTCAGCGGCGAAGTAACGCGGCGGGACGTCAGGGAAAATCACCCGGGAATCCGGAGTGAACTCAAAGGAACGGTTCAGGATGACGGCGACTTCACCACGCGGAATGGCGGTGTGCGGGCGGAACGAGCCGTCGCTGTAGCCCTGAAAGATTTCCTGATCAACCATGGCCTGTATGTAATCAGCCGCGTAGCTTTGGCGGCGGACATCGAGAAACTCTTCGACATACGGGCTCGGTTCGAGCTGCAGGGCGCGCGTCATCATGACGGCAGCTTCGCCGCGTGTGATCGTTTGTGACGGGCGGAATGTTTCATCCGGGTAGCCTTGAATAATGTCCAGATCAATTAATTCGTAAATCGCCTCGGCGTACCATTCGTCTCCCTGCACGTCCGTAAAGGAAGGAGAGTCGGTTCCCTCAGGCTGGTTGCGGACGGAAATCGTGACGTCCTTCGACTTTTCTGATTCTTTGCGATCCTTGCTGACGGCGGTGACGGCGTAAGTGTAGCTTCCTTCTTCCACTTCATCGACGTAGCGGTTCGTAGCTGCGGGAACTTTATCAAGCAGCTCGCCGTCACGGTAAATATGAAAATTCGCTGCTTCTACTCCGTTGCTTGCGCCGCGCCATGTGATTTCCAGTTGAGTGCGCTCCCCCTCTTCCCCATCGAGCGGGATCACTTGCAAGTCTTCAGGCGGCAGTGGCCGTCCGGCTTTGGCGCGTAATGTCGGCGGCAGCTCGATTCTGCCATAGCCATACAAACGGTCACGGCCCGGCTCACCGAGATCAACGGTTTGTTTGTGGAGCATTTCTCTAAGCTTGTCATTGCTCGCTTCAGGGTAAGCCTGCTTTAAGAGAGCGAGATGTCCGGCGACATGCGGTGCCGCCATTGAAGTGCCGTTCACCTCGACATAGCCGCCGTCCGTGTACGTGCTGCGTACTCTGACGCCGGGAGCGCTCACCTCGACCTCGTCTCCTGTCGCGGAGAAGGAGGCGCGATTGTCGCGGTTATCGACAGCTGCGACAGCGATGACACTTTCATAGGCTGCCGGGTAGTCGACCGTATTTCCCGTGCCGTCCGCGTTGCCCTTGTTTCCGGCGGCGGCGATGATTAAGGCACCTGCCTCGTAAGCCTGGTCAAGCGCGTTCTTTAAAGCGGTCGATGAGCTTCGCCCTCCCATGCTGACATTGATAATATCTGCCTCTTTTTCCAAAGCCCATTGAATCGCTTTGACGACATCTGACGTATAGCCGTCGCCATTTTCATCAAGCACTTTGGCGACGTAGAGCGACGCTTCATGGGCAACGCCGACGATTCCCCTGTTATTATTCCGGGCGCCAATGATCCCGGCTACATGCGTACCGTGCCCATTGTCATCGGCAAAAGAGTCGGTATAGCTGACAAAGGATTTCCCCTCTGTAATCCGTAGATCAGGATGATCGGCATGAACCCCGGAATCCAGAATCGCGATTTTCACACCCTTGCCTGTTAATCCATTTTCCCAAACGACCGGCGCACCGATCACTTCCACACCCCAATCAACGACCTGGCTGCTGACGGTGAATGACTCATCCTCCTCGACATAGGCCACCTGTCCTGCATGCCGCAGCTTTTCCGCCGCGGCGGGCGTCAACTCAAGGGCGACAGCTTCGATGTCCTCAAGGTACTGGTGAACCTCCAGCGCCACATCGGCAATTAACTCATGATCAATTTGTTCTGTAAATCCTACGATATAGCGGTGACTCTCCTCTGCTGCTGCTGGAAATGCGACGAGCACAGTAAGCAGCAGAACGAGAGCCGCGCGTAACCATATCCGCTTTGTCATCCGGCTTCTCACTCCCGTTTCTCTCTAAATTTCTATAATGGGGAACACCAAAATTGGCCATTCTCTTCTCCGAGCTGCTGAAAAAGGACGGTTCTCAGCAGCTTTTTCTCCGGCTTTATTATGTTCAGACTTGTCCACTTAAGGGGTGCTGCTTTTTTGAATTTGACGCTGATTTGTTCTCGGTCTTGCCCCAAAGATCATCCAGCCCCATTTAACTTTATAAAGGACCAGGTAAACGATAACTCCTGAGATGATGAGCGCTCCGAGGAAGCTTCCGGCAATAAAGAGATGATAGAACAGCATATTGCCGCCCGGATCGACATACTGGCGGAAGTAGAATAAATAAAGCGGATGGATCAAGTAGATGCCAAAGGATAAATAGCCGATCAGCATCACCGGCTTCAATAGCCATTGCGGCGACCGTCTAACGATGAAGACAGAGACGTATAACAATAGCGCCGCCGTAAAGATCGTATGCATATTCCACGCCAATGTATAAAGCCGTGAATCAAAGCTTTCTCCCCAGACACGCGTCGCATGCCACATATAGATATGAATGCCGACAGCCGCGACCCAAGCCGCAGTTAGCAGCGCGCCCCAGAAGTGCCTTGACTTGAGCCATGCTTTAATCTCCATATAGTAAATCCCGATAAAGGCTCCTGTTAAATAGTAGGACATATAGGAAAGCGAAATACTGCCCGTATTCGGATACTTCCACACGAGGTTATTGTAGATCACATACGCCCACTGAATGACAAATCCGAGCCATATCAAATGCTTCGTCACCGCCGGCCATTTTTTCAGCAGCATGAGCATCAGCGGAAACATCAAATAAAATTGAATGCTGATAAAGACAAAATAAAGATGCGTATACGCATTCCCGAGCATCAGCTGCTCAGAAAACGTCGACCAGAAATCAGCGAAGCTTTCATAGTTTTGAAAATAATCCGAGCGTATGCCGTTATACAGCACGGAAAAAATCAAATAGGGCAATAAAATATACAACAGACGGTTCGTATAAAACCGCTTTACCAGTTCTCCCGTCAACGGCCGGTGATAATAGCTGTAAAAGAGAACGAGGCTGCTCAATAAAATAAAGGTTGGCGTCCCAAAACGGGACAGCGTATTCAGCGCATTATAGAACGCGAAGGAACTCGAATCCGGCTCCAGCGTCACTACCGTCACAGAGGTTGAATGCACCATCAGCACCGCCAGAATCGCAATCGCTCGCACGACAAAAATCTCTTCCAACGGCGGCTTCTTCATGATTCTAGACATTATGTATCTCCTTCTCCCCGTACAATACTTACTTCCACCTTCAAGTCTATCAATCCTGCATAGAAAATAAAAGAACGAATCTTTCAAAGGAAAATAGGACGAAAGATCCGTTTGAGGAATGCTATAGTCATGAGAGTGCTCAAAACAAAACTAACTTTGTCCCAGCCTCCTCTTCCGTGTTTCGAGAATTTTAAGAGCTTTTCGATCAGCTTATTGCGCAGGCAAAAAGGTCGACTCCTATCCGATTCTTATTTTCTGTTCGTTTATCACAAAAGCCCCGCCCCCAAAAGAGAGCTTCCTTCGGGAAATCGGGGCTTGCTTGTTTTCGCATTGGCTTGGAGAGACCCGAAAAGAGAAGCGGTCGCTTTTGCAATCGCTCCTAGCTTAAATAATCCTTCAATGTTTGCTGTAGTGTGCCTTTTGTTTCCGAGAACTTCTCGAAGGAAATCCCTAAATGAATCATGTTGCGAACAAGCTCCGGCCGCAGACCTGTCATAATCGCTTTTGACCCCATCATCTTGACACCATACAGCACCTTTTGCAGATGATCAATTACTTCTCCCTGCATATTGGCAATGCCGGAAAGGTCGATAATTAATGTTGTGATACGCAGCTTGCTGATTTCTGTAAGCACTTTCTCTTCAATCAGGCGCATCCGCGAGGAATCAATCATGCCGATCAGTGGAAGAACCGCCACTGAATCGCTAACTGGAATAATCGGTACGGATAAGTTCTCGACAAGCTTACGCTGCGAGTTAAGCAGCTCGTCCTTGTAATTTGAATAGCTAATAAAGAAATGATTCAGAAATTGATCAATCGTATCATTTATAACCCGTTCCATTTGATAAAAGGTACTGTGATCGGCCGAACGCTCGTGCAGGCGGTCAAACTGTTCAAGGAAATACCAGACCGTGCGCCGAATCGCCTGAACCCATTCCAATTTGAATTCAAGCGTCAGGGAATGCTTGGCCCACGCCATCCCTTCCACATTTGCAAATTCAATCAGCTTCTCTTCGTCCTGATCAATCACATACAGCACTAATTTCTCGGCATTTTTCATCAGATCAATATTGCCTCTGATCAAGATATCATTGATCTTCTTGGCGACATTGACGGCTTCGGAAAGCAGTTTTTCTTCAAACTTGTCCCGATTTGCTGTGATAAAATCCGCCACGTTGTCTTGTTGTATAAATGCCTTTTCCATAATCCGCGTTCACCCTCATTTCCTTAGCACTTTACTTATTCTGGTAATATACTCCATGTTTTTTCCGGGCTTTCCGAAAAAAAGACACTCCTCAAATACAGATACCCAAAAAGGTCGAAGTTCTAACCTCTTTGGGTATCCAAAATGGAGAAATTTTTTCGTATGCACTGTGCCCTGCTACATCTGGTAAAACAACCTTCTTACTCTGAAGCTGCCGAAGTACGATTTTCATTTTTTAGCAGCTTTTTCGTAATGAGCGTAGCCGTTGCCTGATTTTGAAAGTTTCAGTGGCATCCTTAATCTCCGGTGTCTTTTTCTTAGCTGTTCGTTTTACTCAACTACCCGGATGCGGTTTTCTACTTCAGGGATTGGCTTGCCGGCACGGATATAGTCAATCAGCACTGTACTGAGATACTCTCCGGTGTCGGCAACAAGGTTGGCTTCCATAAACCATTCATAGCCATCTCCACCGGCAGCGGTGAAATCATTTGTTGCCACTGTATAGACAGCATCGGCCTGCAGCGGCTCGCCATTGACAAGCGCTTCTGTAATGCGGGAGCCTGCCGGACGCGCCGGGTCAAAGCTGTACGTCAAGCCCGAGGTTTGCAGGAAGCCGCCATTTTCTTCCGGATACAAAGAAACCGAGTGTTCAATGCTATTTAGCAGCTGTTCCCCTGTCAGCTCTAGCGCGATAACAAAGTTCGGGAACGGGAAGGCGGTATTGACATCGCCAAACGTCACTTCCCCAGCTGCAATGTTGTCACGAATGCCACCGCCATTTGTCACGGCGATTTCAGCATCGACCACATCGCGCATCGCATCAGTGATCAGGTTGCCGAGGTTCGTCTCTTTCGTCCGGACATCCTCACGCGCTCCGTCCAAATCAACGGCGATTGTGCCAATGACTTCCGAGAAAGCTTCCTCGACTTCCTCCACGTATTCATTCAAAAGATCCGTCACCTGCTGATCCGGCTCAAGCGCAGCTGAATCGCGGACAAGATGACCTTGAACCCCGATCAATTCATCCTCAAAATAAAGCATATGGGTCACACCAAACGCCTTCCCGTGCTCATACGCCTGTGTAATATAGGTCTGTCCGTGAAGCTCCGGCTTTTCCAGTGTTGTATGCGTATGGCCACCAAGAATCAAGTCAATTCCATCTACCTGCGCGGCAATTTGCTGGTCAATGTCATAGCCGGCATGGGAAAGAACGAGAATATGATCAACTTCATCCTGAAGCTCCTTGACATACGTCTCAATCGTTTCAGCTTCCGCTTTAAACGTCAGTCCTTCAATATTAGCAGGATGCGTCTTCACAACGGTATCCTGGGCCGTAACGCCGATCAAGGCAAACGTCTTGTCCCCAAGCGTGACAATGTCATACGCTGGCAAAATTGTTTCCCCTGTTTCGGTTTCAACGACGTTCGCGCTGATGATCGGAAAATCGGTCTCAGCCGCAATTTCAAGCAAACGTTCACGGCCAAAGTTGAAATCATGATTTCCCGGTACGAGCGCATCAAAGCCGATAAGCTGCATCGCCTCAACGGCAGCCTGTCCCTCGTTCAGGTTAACGTAATTCGTTCCGTGGAACGTATCCCCCATATCAAATACAAATGTATCGGGATTCGAGCTGCGCACCTGTTCAATTTTTGTTGCGATTTTAGCGAGTCCCATTTCGCCATTTTCTTCATTATAAAGAACGCGACCGTGAAGGTCATTCGTATGGACGATGGAAACCCGGTCAAAGTTTTCATCATAGCGCGCTAATAATAAGTCCATATGCTTAGTCAACAGGTTTCTTCCCGGCCGAAGGGTGTGATCAAGATAGCCTTGCAGCAGCCCAAGCTCAATCGCCGCAGCCAGCTCCCCTTTTGCCCAGTCGCTCACGTTGTCGGCATCATAGTAGTTATTCAACACAACGACATCATAGTCATCGGCGAGATTCAAGGCGCGGATCAAAAAGACGTACGCCTGCTCACGAGTGATTTTTTCGTTCGTACCAAAGGTGGTGTTGCTGATGCCCTTCGTAATGCCAAGCGTCCCGGCAGCCTTCACGTATGGCGCAAGCTCCGCAGGAACATCTTCGAACTCGTTGTCATCAAGTTCGGCATAATGGGCTACATCGACTTCAAGCGTTTCAAGCAAAGCCTTGACGAATTCACCACGACTCGCTTCTTCTGCCCCGTTCGCGAACGCCGACTGGGCAATGGTGAGAGAAAGCAGTAATGCGAGAATACTAGCAAGTCCTTTTTTCAATGAAACACCCTCCTTTATATTTTAAAAAATCCTCTAAAAGTATACCACAATTTTTCATAAAGGGAATGTTCGAAAAGTCGTTTTTTCCCGCTTTGTTTTCTCTCTTTCGGGGAATAGGAAAACAAAAAGCCCAGCCTCTCTTCCACGATGGAAGAAAACTGGACTTTCTGGGAGGAAGCGCGTTAGTTACTTAAAGAAATGAAGCACGCCCTGATAAATTGCTTCGGCTGCATCCTCCTGGAAGGAATCAGATGCCAGCTTACGCGCTTCTTCTGCGTTCGTCAGGAAGCCGACTTCGACGAGGACGCTCGGCATTCGTGAGTTGCGAATGACATGGAAGTTGCCTTCCTTGACGCCGCGGTTGTTCGTCTTCAGCTTCTTGATTAATTCACTTTGAATCGAATCGGCGAGCTTTTTGCTCGAAGCTGCTGCATAATTGCTGTGCCAAAACGTTTCCGTGCCGCTGGCCGCGCTGCTTCCGGCTGCATTGGCATGCACGCTGATAAAGGCGTCGGCATTGCGGTTGTTGGCAATCGCCACCCGTTGACTCAGTTCGAGGAAGACATCGGATGAGCGCGTCATGACGACGGTCGCCCCGGCCGCTTCCAAACGGCGCTTGAGCTTCAAGCCGACATTGAGGACGACATCCTTTTCCCTGACTCCATTTGCGGTGGCCCCTGGGTCGTGTGCCCCGTGACCCGGGTCGACGACAATCACTTTCCCTTTAAGGGAACCGGATCCACCGCTTGATGGAGCACGCAGGTAGGAGAGTGAAACATAGGCTGTCTGCCCTTGGTACGTAAAGACGGCCCAGTTGCCTGTTGTCGCATAATACTGCACGACATCGCCATTGCTCAGCCTGCCGATCGGTGCCCGGCTCGTATCAGGTGTCGAGCGGACGTTCAAGCCTTCTGGAGCATTGTAGACGACGGCCCGCGTCGCGACAGAATCAAGCAAATCCTGATCCGGCTGGTATTCTGGCAGCTTGTATTCCGGATAAAGCGCTCTTGCGAGGAAAAGCGCGAATTCGAGACGGGTTGTCCCATTATTTGGACCGAATGTGCCATTTGGATAGCCCGCTGAAATGCGTGCTGTCGTAATCGCGTTGATTTGCGTGGCGCCGAACGTATTCGCGTTGACATCACGGTAGACAACATCGACACGCGTGCTCTTTAAATCAAACGCGCGTGATAAAAATACTGCCATCTGCGCTCTCGTCACCGGAGAGTTCGGTGAAAACGTCGTTGGCGTTGTACCGGCGATCAAACCGCGCTCTGTTCCTGTGGCGATATAGCCTGAAGCATAGTGATTAGCCGAAACATCAGAGAATTTCGTCGCTCTCTGTGTTCCATCGAGCTTCAACGCCCGTCCGAGCAGCGTCACTGCTTCCGCCCGCGTTACTTGATCGTTTGGCCGCAACGTTCCATCCGGGTTTCCTTGAAGGATGTTATCCTGATACAAACGGGTGATTTCACTACCGCCGTAAGAAGGCATATCAGGAAACGGACCTTGTGCCTGTACGACTTGCCCTTCACCTTGAATGAACGGCGTTAAGACCAAGGTCAATAAAATTGTAAGAAACGTTAGCTTGCGCATTGCATCACTCCATTCTATTTTCATCATTATGAGTCTATTAAAGTGTGGTTCTGCGTTTAATATGTATAGCGTTCATAGAGTAATGATACACATAGCTTCATTCTAGTGAAATTAACTTTAATGACTCATATCCGTCTAATGGAAATAGTAACACAGATTGCCGTCGAAATGATGGTGATTTTGGCTTATTTTACATAAAAAAAAAGAGAAATTTCATCTTTATGTCAAAAATGGCGAAACAAAGGGAAACAGCTCGCTCTTTCTATGCTTTGTAGTCCGAAACGTCTAGTAGAATAAGAGAGTACCGCCTCCCCTGTTGCACAAATGAAACAGCAGGCCAAATGGAAACATCCTTTAGCCCGCTTCTTTCCTTTATGCTTTTTCGTTTGGCGGCAGCAAAAAGTCAAAATCACAGCCTTCATCTGCCTGGAGAACATGCTCGCGGTACAGCTTCGTATAACCTCTGCGGTAGTCGTCATAGACGGGCGGCCGCCATTGCTTCCGTCTGGCTTCAAGCTCTTCTTCCGCCACGTCGAGAATCAGCTGCCTTTTTTCGACATTAAGCTCTATCCAGTCGCCATTACGCACCAGTCCGATCGGCCCGCCAACCGCGGCCTCAGGGGCGGCATGGAGCACGACCGTGCCAAATGCCGTTCCACTCATTCGGCAGTCCGAAATCCGCACCATATCACGGACACCCTGTTTAAGCAGCTTTTCCGGAATCGGAATCATGCCCGCCTCCGGCATCCCCGGTGCTCCGACCGGCCCGGCATTTTGCAGGATCAGCACGCTATTTTCATCAACTTCAAGCTCCGGGTCGTTCACCCGCTTTTCCATCTCTTCAATGGACGAAAAGACGACCGCCTTGCCTCGGTGGGACAGCAGACGACTGTCTCTTACCGCCTTCGGCTTGATAATCGCCCCGTTTGGTGCAAGATTCCCTTTCAGAACGGCGATACCGCCTTCTTTATGCAACGGCTCGTCGAGCGATTTTATAATCGGGCGGTAGACCTCATCTACTTTTATTCTTTCTAAAATCTGCTTCCACGTCTGCCCGGTAATCGTCATCTCTTCATCATAAAGAAGTGGCTGCAGCTCCTTCAGCAGCGCAGGGACGCCGCCGGCACGATAAAAATCCTCCATCTGATAGTCACCTGCCGGCCGTAAATTCGCCAAAAACGGCGTCTCCCTGCTTAGTGTCTCAAAGCGATCAAGCGTCAAGCCGATTCCAAGCCGTTTGGCAATCGCAAGTAAATGAATGACGGCATTGGTCGAGCCGCCGACGGCAAGCAGCGTACGAATCGCATTGCTGAACGCTTTTTCGGTCATAATATCGGATGGCCGCAGTCCGCGCTTGACGGCAGTGACAATTGTTTTGCCGGTTTCTCTTGCCAGCCGCAGCCGCTCATTTTCGGTCGCCGGTGCAGCGGCTGCACCAGGCACCATCATCCCAAGCACTTCGGCACAGGCGGCGATTGTCGAGGCCGAGCCCATCACCATACAATGTCCCGCCGTCGGTGCCAGCCTGCTGTTAATCTCCTGTATTTCTTCTTCTGAGACCGTCCCGGCTTTGTACTCCTGCCAGAAGTGGCGGCAATCCGAACAGGCTCCAAGCGACTTCCCTTTATATTCCCCATTGGCCATCGGCCCGCCCGTAAAGGCAATCGCCGGTTTATTGGCACTCGCCGCTCCCATCAGCTGCGCCGGCAGCATTTTGTCGCAGCCGCCGATCAGGATCACTCCGTCAATCGGCTGGGCCGCGATCATTTCTTCTGTATCCATCGCGACCAGGTTGCGGTAAAGCATCGTTGTCGGGCTTGTAAACATCTCTCCAATGGAAGTGGTCGGAAATTCAAGCGGAATGCCGCCGGCCATTAACACACCCTGCTTCATCACCTCAATCATCGGTTTAATGTGACTGTGGCAGCGATTGACCTCGCTGAACGTATTGCAAATCCCGATGACCGGCTTATCGAAATCCTCTTCCTCATGTCCAAGATGTCGCTGAAACGCCATTTTGATAAACCGGCTGAAGCCGGCATCCCCATAAGACGTTTGTTTCTTCTTTTCCATCTTCTCCCGCCTTCCTTATCATTGAATGCGCTTTCAAAATAAAAGGCCAAACATGTGCTTTACGTTTAAAAGGGAAAAAAACATCCTCTTCGGCTTACATGAGCGGGCATTATGCAAAGAGAAGAAGAGACCCCCGCTCCTCTCGAAGCTGCTGAAAAAGTACGATTTCCACTTTTCCAGCAGCTTTTTCGTAATGAGCGTAGCCGTTGCCTGATTTTGAAAGCCTTGCTACGAGTGGGTTTCCCGTAGCAAGGCGCGCAACGCGCGGAGCCATTACACTTCTTCGAGTTACGGAAAAAGAGGTTTTTCAGTGGCCTCCTCCTCTCCATGTTCTAAAAATGTAGCGCCGCTTCGCAGTTTTGCAGTGGCTCCGTTCTGCGCGCAGCGTCAGGCAGGAAAATCACCTGCCTGACTGCTTTAAAAACCCTTGCGCAGGCTTCACTTACAGCTTAGAGCTTGAGACAAAACTCGCTTTACCCTGTTTGCAGTGGCTCCACTCGCCACAAGTCCGTTGTGAGAAACCCACTCACATCGGACTTTAAAAGATCGTGGCGGCTCCGCTCACTGCTTAGTAGATGTCTGTGACATCTACTAAAACATCCGTTTTGTTCCGAGGTAGCGGTCTTTCCAGTAGGCGGCTTCGAGGCTGCCGATTGCAACGCCGGTTGAGGTGCCGCTGTGGGTGAATTGTCCATTTCCAATGTAGATGCCGGCATGGGATGGTCCTTTTGTATAGGTTTCAAAAAAGACGATATCGCCGACGCGCGGCTCCTTCACTTCTGTCCCTACTTCCCACATTCCGGCGACGGTGCGCGGCAATTGAATGCCGTTTTTCGCAAAGACGTAGGAAATGAAACCGCTGCAGTCGAATCCCGCCACCGTTGTTCCGCCCCAGACGTACGGGGTGCCAAGCAGTTCGGAGGCATCGGCGACGAGGTTCAAGGCGTTAAATTCCTGCGGGGTTTCCGTGGACTTGCCCGCTGCTGCATTCAGCTTCTCAATCGTCTTCGGACCGGCGATTCCGTCGACGGTCAATCCTTGTTGGCGCTGGAATGCTTTGACCGACTGCTCCGTTACCGTGCCATAATAGCCGGTGACCGACTGGTTAAACAAACCGATTCGCTTCAGTTGCGTCTGAAGATCGCTCACCGCCTGGCCCTCGGAGCCGAACTTCAATAATGCCGAGTCTGGCGCTTTCGGCTGTTCAACCGGTTTTTCTTTTTCCTGAGCGGGTGGTGGTGTCTGCTCGACAGGCGGCTTTGGCTGCACGGAAGGTGGTTCCTTGCTGACGACACTGGCCGATACAGAGGATACCGGAGATTGAAGCGCGCGCAGCGTTTGCGGACCGACAATACCATCAACCGTAATTCCCTGCTGTTGTTGAAAATGTTTGACCGCACTGGCGGTGCTGTTTCCAAAAATTCCGTCTGCCGTGCTTTTATAAAAACCAAGATCAGCAAGACGCTGCTGCACGTCCTTGACGGCCTGTCCTTTTGAACCAATACGTAACATGCTTGTCTGGACGGAGGAAGCGGACAGCTTGTGCTCAACCGGCGCGATAGTCGCCACGTTACGATTTTGCAGCGCGTTCAACGTCTGCGGCCCGGCAATTCCGTCAACGGCAAGCTGATTCTCCTGCTGGAACGAACGTACCGCAGCGGAAGTCGCCCGTCCGTAATAGCCGGTAATGTCATTGTCAAAATAACCGGCTTCCTTCAGTTGCTGCTGGAGTGTCTTCACCTGTTCACTCGTTGTACCCGGACGCAGCACCTGCTGCACCACTCCGCCGGAATTGGCGGAACCGGACGCGGCTTTGCCGGCCGAAGAAAGAAGCTCATCAATCGTGCTTCTCGTAGCTTGTCCTGTCACCTCAAGTCCGTGACTGCGCTGGAAGGAGGCGACTGCCTCTTTTGTGATGGTGCCGTAATAACCGGTTGCCATATGGTAGGTGAAGTGCCCCTTTTCTTTCAGCGCTTCCTGCAGCTGCTTCACATCCGGATGAGTCATCCCCTCCTGCAGCGGCTGATCGCCAAGTGCCGCCTCGGTAATCAAGGGAGATGTGAAGAACAGGCCGGTCGCGAACGTCGATGAAAGCATCACCTGTTTCATTTTCGGCGAGGAAGAAGACTGCTGCTTTCCCTCTGGATCTATCGTCAAATGGACGGCCATCAACCGTTCCCACCTTTCATCATTTTCTGTTTTCTTTTATTTTACTTCACAATCGGCAAAATTGTCCATTTGAGAATTTTCTGACTGTACATTGATGCAGTGCTGGAATTGTTGGAGCTAAATGGAAAGTGTTTTCATCTCGAAGATGGAGAAGCTAGAAAAGACGAATTCAATTACGAATAAGGGGGACATTGATGTTTTATCATGTGAAAGAACTTCAATATAACGCGAAGCCGGATAAGCCCGATGCTGTCTACGCAAAGAAATTGCAGGAGATTCTCGGAGGACAGTTTGGTGAGATTAGCGTGATGATGCAATATTTATTTCAAGGCTGGAACTGCCGCGGCGAGAAAAAATACCGTGATATGCTGCTTGATATTGGTACAGAGGAGATCGCCCACGTTGAAATGATTTCGACGATGATTGCCCAGCTGCTTGATCAGGCGCCGGCACGTGAGCAGGAGCAGGCTGCCCAGAATCCGGTTCTGAACTCGGCGATGGGGGGCAATCAGGATGTGCAGGATCAAATTGTAAAAACGGTATTAAGCGGAATGAGTCCGCAACATCTGATCGTATCCGGTCTTGGCGCACAGCCTGTCGACAGCGTCGGCTATCCGTGGAATTCCCGCTATATGATCGCCAGCGGAAACATGCTTGCCGACTTCAGAGCAAACTTGAATGCCGAGTCACAAGGACGCCTTCAAGTTGCCCGGTTGTATGAGATGACAACCGACAATGGGGTGCGGGATATGCTTTCCTTCCTTCTGGCTCGTGACACGATGCATCAGAATCAGTGGATGGCGGCGATCGAGGAGCTTGAGCAAAATCAGAAGCCAATTGTGCCGAGCACGTTCCCTCAGGAGCTTGAAAAACAGGAAGTCTCCTATTCGTTCATGAACTTTTCCGCCGGGGAAGACAGCAAAGCCGGGCGCTGGGCCAATGGTCAGAGCATGGACGGCCAGGCTTCATTTGAATATGTTGCCGAGCCTGAAGCAATGGGGCAAACGCCAGAGCTTACGCCTGCCCCGCCTTATGTGCACGGTACACCGCCAACTGCCGGGCAAGCACAAGCCCAGTATGAACAGGAAGCGATCCAAAGCCATTAAAACTCATTTTAGGGGCTGGGAATAAGGTTGTTTTTGCCTTATTCCCAGCCCCTGACTCGTTTTTGTCTCCTATAAGAAAAAGGGATGGTTGGAAAGGCTCTCACCTTTCCAACCATCCCTTACGGCCATCATCCTCAGAAAACGAGTTGCTGAGACATGAGCGTCCTGTTGTGGGTATTCCCTTTTTCTTTTGTATGAAATGTTATTAGCTAGCTGGCTCTTCTTCTAGCTCATCAACTGGTTCGTCTTCTAATGGTGCTTCCTCTGCACCGTCCTCAGCCGGATCATCCTCTAATGTTGGCTCTTCTTCCATTGGCTCATCCATTCCCGGATCTTCAGTAGGCGCATCTAACTCAGGTGCGTCAGTTGGTGCATCAGCTGGATCTTCCACTCCACCTGGCTGATCTAGTGCCGGATCTTCTTCAGCACCGCCACACGCTGCTAATAGTCCTAGTGATAAGACAGCTGCTGCTGTTGTCATTAAAAATTTCTTCTTCATAATCAATTACCCCCAAATTTAGATATGTGACTAACGGACATACATGTCTCTCGCGTTAGCCTGTGTGTATCTTACCAAGTCTCTGCAACAACGTCTACACATTACTGGCTTTTTTGGCAATGTCTTGCCAGCTTCACAACTTATCACATGGTTTTTCAAAAGTTTGTCAAAACAAAAACTCATTTTGACACATCTTCGCCACATGCTGCCTGCTCCGCTTGCTGCCAGTCAAACAGAAAAAGCCTATACCCCTTGTTGTATAGGCTTACCCATTGATCGAGCTTTTATACATATGCTTATGTAAATGATCGAATCAGCCTTTCCATGACGCCTTTACACTCGTCTGCGGGAATAGGCCGGCTGAACAAATAGCCTTGCGCTTTATAACAGCCTTCATTGCGAATAAGAGAGAGCTGTTCCTCCGTTTCGATTCCTTCACATATAACGGAGACATTCAAGCTGTTGGCCATCGCGATGATCAGCTTGACAATCGCCTGGTTCTCAGGTGAAACCTGTCCTCTGACAAACGATTGATCAATTTTCAGCGTATCGATCGGGAACATTCTCAGCTGACTGAGAGAAGAATAGCCCGTGCCGAAGTCATCCAATGACACAGCGACACCCTTCTGCTTGAGCTGATTCAATTTGGCGCGAATATCGTCGACCTGTAAAATGGCTGTTTTTTCTGTGATTTCCAGACAGAGATAAGACGGATCAAGCTCGGCCCGCAGCAGAGCCTGTTCAACACGGCTGACAAAGTCAGGGCGTTTAAAAAATTCTTTTGAAACATTAACGGAGACGATCAGCTCTCCAAAGCCTTCGCGATGCCATCGCTTCGTTTGACGGCACGCTTCATTCAGGACCCACTCGTCAATTTCCGCGATGACGCCCATCTCTTCGGCAAGCGGCAGAAAAACCGCCGGGGAAAGGACATTTTTCAATGGATGATTCCATCTGACGAGCGCCTCGATTCCAAAAGGGATCCGTTTATCAATGTCGACTTGCAGCTGGTAATATACTTCGAGTTCCTGCCGGCGAATCGCTTTAAGCAGTTCCGCCTCAAGGGAAAGCTCGTCAGCGGTTGTCTCATTCATCCCCTGCTCGTAGCGCTGATAGTGGTTACGGCCTTCTTCTTTTGTCCGGTACATCGCGCTGTCTGCGTTTTTCAGCAGCGTTTGCGCATCTTTTCCGTGTTCCGGAAAAAAACAGGCGCCGATGCTCATCGACATATACAGTTCTTTTTCATTTACGATGATCGGCTTTTCAAAAGCAGCAAATAAAGCGGAGATCACATCCTCCGTGACCATCTCATCCATATCGGGAAGAAAAATCGTGAACTCGTCGCCGCCGAATCGGCTGACAACGCCATCCTCGCCGATCACCCGCTGAATGCGCCGGGCCATTTTCACCAGCAGCTGATCTCCGACTTGATGGCCGTAAGAATCGTTAATTTTTTTAAAGCGGTCCAAATCAAGAAAAAGCACGGCCACTTTTTTTCCGTTTTCGGCCGCCGTCTGGAGAGCGTCCTCAAGCTTGTCCTTAAACAAAACCCGGTTAGGCAGCTGCGTCAGCGTGTCATGAGAAGCATTATACTTCATTTGTTCTTCCTGCTGCTTCCGCTCACTGATATCGCGCATAATCGCGATACAGTAGCTATCCTCCGGCTGCGGCTGTTCTACTTGTGTAACGGTGAGAAAAGACCAAAAGAGCGTCCCGTCTTTGCGCTCATATAACAACTCGCCAGTCCATGAGCCATTGCGTCTGATTGAATCCCACATTTCGTCATAGACATGCTTCGGTGTGTTTGCGGATTCGAGCATACTTGGGTTCATGCCCGCGATATCCTTTAATGTATAGCCTGTCATACGCTGAAACGCAGAATTAACGGCAATGATTTCATGCCGATGATTCGTCAGCATTAAGCCATCGTTCATGTAGTTGAACAGCGTTTCTACATTTCTGTGGTTTTGTGCAAAACGAATAAAAGCTGAGTTCATCTCTGGTCCCCCTCACTTATTAAATGAAGTACATTGTCTGCAAAGCACATTACTTGATGGCAAATGTAATGTCCGTTTCTGCTGCGACCTCTCCATTCACTGTAGCAAGAGCATGTCCCTTCCCAACGGGACCTTTCAAACGTGTAATTTCAACTTCCAGTCTCAACTGATCTCCCGGCTTCACCTGTCGTTTGAAACGGCAATTGTCGATACCGGCAAACAAGGCCAGCTTTCCCCGGTTTGCCTCCGACTTTAATAGCGCCACTGCCCCAACCTGGGCAAGGGCTTCCACAATCAGGACGCCAGGCATTACAGGATAGTCGGGAAAATGGCCGTTAAAAAATTCTTCATTGATTGAAACATTTTTTATGCCAACCGCACGCTTTCCTTCTTCGACTTCAAGGACTTGATCAATTAATAAAAATGGATAGCGATGGGGGATTATCTCTTTGATCTCTTCAATTGTTAGCAATTCATCCACCTCTTAGTTGAATTCTTTTTGTTATTATACCATATTCACGCAGCCTGGTGGCGCTTCGCCGCTTGATTGTTGACATCTGATGTTATCATTTTGTCACCTATCGTAGAAAGAAAAGACGGCAACGGCGCCGCTCTGCACTTGTAATCAAGGTTGAACTGCAACCTGCCCTTCCCTCCTATCCGTCCGCTTTCTCTAGCGGGAAAGCACTGGAGGAACACAAAACCGACACGGTCCTCTCCGGAAAACCTTACGAAAAATGCAAAAACGGCTTTGAGAGTCCTATCCCAAAGCCGTTTTGTCTACGGTCTCAAACCGTGGTGTTATTCACCCCGGATAATGTCTAAAATATGATACCATGTTTCCGGTTTGAGAGCGTCGGCAGGATCACCGTCTCCAATGACGCCGTACCCGACGATCAATCCGAGCAAAAGGCTGCCGCCGATTAACACGATTGACAAAAGAATACGCAGCCAGATCGGGATGAGACGCAAACGCGGTCTCCTCCTGCTCTTACGGCCGCTTGCGCTTTTATGCTCGTCGCCGCTTGCCAGCCGACGTTCTTCCCTTGACTTTGGCTTAGCGCTGCCGGCTTGAACGGCGTTCTCTCGTTTTGTTTGTTTCAGCCGTGAATCTTGTTCAGTCATCGTTTTCTCCTTGAATCCATCGACAGGGTTGGCGGATCACCTTTACTCGCTACCTCATTCATCCGGTCTAAGTCCTTAGCAAAAAGCAAACTAAGAAGCTCTCTTCCCTATCGACGGTTATCTCCGAATCCCATTGACCAGCCCCGCCATCTCATCGGCAATTGACATCGCTCTTGTCGTAAATTGGTAATGGCGCTGGGTCGTCAGCAGCTCATTCATTTCCCGGCCCAGGTCAACATTTGACGCTTCAAGTGAGCCCTGCATCAGCCGCCCTTCATTTCCAGGCACTTCTTCGAGCATATCTGCCTCCGCATAGCCCAGTGCAGCAAAGTCAGGGAGACGGTAGAGATTATTTCCGGCAGCTTCCAACAGCTGCGGCTTATGGACGTGTGTTAGCGCCAGCTGTCCCGCATTGAGCACCGTCCCGTCATTTAACGTAATATTCAGCATCCCTTCCGGACTAAGCTGAATCTCCTCGAAATCAAGCGGGAAAGAAATGCGTTCAAATCCGCCATTCAACAGAAAGTCGCCGTTGCTTGTCACAATCGTGACGAGATCAGGGTTATCCGGATCTTCGCTCAAATAAAAGGCACCATCCCGCGTAAGATACTCGATCTGTTCTCCATTTTCCTCGATACCGATGCGGAAGAAATGGTTTGGCTGCGTGATCGCAAAATCAAGCTCACGGTCGGTTCCGACCAGGGAACCTTGATCAAGACGAAGCGCAGTGGAAGCGACTTTCGCGCCAACGCCTGAGCGCAACCCGGCCGGCGTCAATCGTCCCATTTCATAATTTGGATTCGTTTGATTGTTGATTTGCTGATGGAGCAAATCGGAAAACGTCACTTCCCGTCTTTTAAATCCCGTCGTATTCACATTGGCGATATTATTCGAAATGGTGTCAAGCTTCTGCTGAAGCTGCCCAGCCGTCACCGACGCCGTTATCATTGAACTGTTCATCCGTTCCCCTCCTTATAAGGAAACCCGTAGCTTTCTTTTTTCATCCTTTACTTTACGCATTCTGTTCTCGTTTCTTATCCAATCCGGCCAATTTCGTTAACAGCCTTGTCCATGCTTTGGTCATAGGCTTGCAAAATGCGCTGATTCGCTTCAAATGAGCGATAAGCATTCATCATTTCCGTCATCGTTCTTGCCGTGTCGACATTTGAACGTTCCAGAAAGCCCTGCTGAAGCTGATAGGTCAGCTCATCATTGCCGACAGCCGTCGGCAGCTCGCCTTCCCCTTCAAAACGCAACAAACCGCTGCCTTCCTTCACTAGCTGCAGTGGGTCATCAGCGTAAGCGAGATCAAGCTGGGCAATCGGCGCCCCGGCCGCTGTCATGATTTGTCCGGCTTCATTCACACGAAAGTCCTCATTATCAACCTGGATCGGATTTCCTGCCGTATCAAGCACATAATGTCCTTCAGATGTCGTCAGAAACCCTTGTCCATCAACGGTAAAATTCCCGTTTCTTGAATAGCGCAGTTCACCGTCATCATTTTGCACGACGAAAAAAAGCGCTCCCGGCCGGCCTGATTCCGTTGCCGGCATCACACCTTGTAAAATCGCCACATCCGTGTTATTGCCGGTTTCCATCATGTCTCCTTGACGAAAATTCGGCATCCGTTCCTGAAGATACACACCTGTCGTCAACGTGCCAATCGGTCTTGACTGTCCCGCCGGCATTTCCTGCGTTCCCATTGCCTGAATCAGCATGTTCGGAAATGAACGCAAAGAAGCCTGATCGGCTTTAAAACCCGGCGTATTGACGTTTGCAATATTGTTCGTAAGCATTTCCTGGCGCTGCTGCTGGGCAATCATGCCGGCCGCAGCCCCGTACATTCCGCGAAGCATGGCGTCAAGCCTCCTTTGAGCTTTACTCGTTAAATCCGGATTTTCTTATTCGACATTCGATCAAGGTTCTCAAGGATAATCCCTGTCCCTTTTGCCACACAATGCATCGGCTCTTCCGCGACTACGACCGGAACCTTCAGCTCTTCCGCGAGAAGCTGGTCAATTCCATGCAGAAGCGCGCCTCCACCTGTCAGGATCACACCGCGGTCAATGATGTCTGCCGAAAGCTCTGGCGGGGTTTGCTCCAACACTTGTTTGGAAGCTTGTACAATATAAGAAACCGACTCCGACAAGGCATGTTCAATCTCCTTCGAGTGTACCGTAATTGTGCGCGGAAGTCCACTGACCATATCACGTCCACGGATATCCATTTCCTCTTGACGTCCACCTGGAAATACAGTTGCAACCTGCATTTTAATGCTTTCCGATGTTCGCTCCCCGATCAACAGCTTATACTTCTTTTTAATGTAAGAAAGAATATCGGAGTCAAAACGGTCTCCCGCTACTTTAATGGAAGAGGAGGTGACAATATCACCCATTGAAAGAACAGCAACATCTGTTGTTCCACCGCCGATGTCTACGACCATGTTACCGCTCGGTTGAAAAATATCCATCCCAGCGCCGATTGCAGCTACTTTCGGCTCCTCTTCCAAGTACACATTTTTGCCTCCGCTCTTCTCAGCCGCCTCGCGAATTGCTTTTTGCTCGACTGACGTAATGTTTGTCGGGCAGCAAATTAAAATACGGGGCTTTGAGAAAAGACTCTTTACATTAATTTTCCCGAGAAAATGCTTTAGCATCGATTCTGTCATTTCAAAGTTTGCGATCACTCCGTCCTTCATCGGACGTAAGGCAACTATATTTCCTGGTGTACGTCCAACCATGCGGAACGCTTCTTCTCCTACTGCAAGAACTCTTTTTGTGGCTGTATCAACTGCGACAACGGATGGCTCATTTAAAACGATGCCGTTTCCCTTTACATAAATAAGGACGTTTGCCGTACCTAAATCAATTCCAATATCTCGACCAAACATGTTTCCTTGCCTCCCTGTTTTCCGAACATCAGTCGCATTTCTTGTTACGATTTACCTAATTGTTAATTCTACCACAAATTTGTTCGAACAGGGATGGATTTTCCAAATTTTATTGGCGTGCTTTTACAATCGATGATAATGGCTGGTCCTGCGTTTTGCGATACTTGACTTTGGTCGCTTCTCCCCCGCGAAGATGACGGATTGATTTATGGTACTCAAGTATTTCCTTTACCTCATTTGCCAGCTCGGGATTAATCTCTGGCAAGCGTTCCGTGAGGTCTTTGTGTACGGTACTTTTCGAGACTCCAAATTCCTTGGCTATTGTCCTCACCGTCTTTCTCGTCTCGACGATATACCTGCCTATCTTGATAGTTCGCTCTTTGATGTAATCGTGCACACGACTCGCCTCCCTAATTCTGTGATGGTGATTGGTACAGTTTATTAGGGTTCATAGGCAGATATACCATCTTATTAGGGGGACGAGCGCGACTTTTCAGAATTGGAGCATTCGGCTGTTCATTTCACTGATCTCAATCAAGTCGGCAAGCGTTCTTTTTCCGCGCTGTTCAAGCAGGATTAACAGCGCGCAAAATAAATTGGCTGTTGTCAGCGCATCACCGAGCGCTTCGTGACGGTTGAAGATTTTCGTGCCAAATTGCAAAGCGTATTTTTCCAAATCAAGCATCTGATTGGAAGGACTGATAAAGCCAATCAGATTTAATGTATCAAGGCAGATTGGAAAATTCAGCCGATAGCCGTGACGCTGGGCCTCTTTCTTTAGGACCATCATATCAAAGGCAACATAATGTCCTACCCAAATGCCGCTTGCCGTTTGATCCGCAAAATCAAAAAAAGCTTCGAGCGCTTCCAGCGCCAGAGGAGAGTTCTCGACCGTTTCCCCGGAAATACCGGTCAGCCTTGTAATCTTAGCTGGAATCTCACGGCATGGATTGACGTACGTCTGAAATGTCCTCTGCTCAACTTCCAGCTGCCGCACTGTCACGGCGGCAAGCTCGATCATCCGGTCGTTTGCCCCTACGGCGAACCCGGTCGTTTCCGTATCAAATACCGTAAACGTCAGCTCACGAAGCGAGGTGTTTAACGGATACTCCGAATAAGGCGTATGCGGCAAAGACGGCTTCTTTTTAAACATAGTAGCACCTCCCATTAAGCGACGTAGAAGCAGTGGGCGGAGGGTCAAGGGGCTTTCATGGAGAACACAACCGCCACGATTGAGTGAGCCTGTTTCTCACAATAGAGGTGGATCTTTTTAAAAGCAGAGTCGAGACGATCCTTCCTTTTAAAAAGAGATCGCCTGATTTTGCAGAGAGCGGATCGCCCGTAAAGCAAGAATCAGTTCCTCCTTATCCTTTGTGCGCAACCGGCTGAAATGAATCTCGCTCGACGAAGGCTCGCCACGCTGATGAGCATGCCACGCGCTTTGCAGCCGAATCCGCAGAACAACCTCGTAGGCGAAGCGGAGATCATCGGCCGTTTCCCGGGAAAGAACGTTCGTTTCAATCAGTTTTTCAAGCAGTTCAAGCGGCGTTCCATCAACGATTCCATGCCTCGCCGCCAGCAGTTGAATACTGTGATGCAGAGGGAACAGAGCATGCTTCTTTCCATCAATGGTTTCCCGTTTCATTCTGAATAAGGCGCGGATAGGATGATCCAGCTGCGGAACAGGATGCTCCTTTTCCAGCTCTGCCATCCGGTAAAGAAAGATCCGTGATTTTACGAGCTGCTCCCTGACGATGGCAGTAAATTGATCATGCAGCTCCTCGTCGCCATACAGATGGCGAAATGATAAAAAATTATTGGCGAGCAGCACATGATCATTCGTCGCGCGCAGACTCCAGCCTCGCAGGCGCTCCTGCCAGGTCGAGATTGCGCCCCGCCATCTGTCTTCACTGGCCATCATCAGCCCGTCACAGCGTTTGTAGCCGGCCAGCTCAAGCTGACGAACGATCTCCTTCCCTAACTCAGCAAAATACTGGTCAACACTCCGCTTCGCCTCATCCGGCGGGTCAGCATAAACGAGGAAATGGTCCTGGTCCGTCAGCATAAACTGTTCGCCGCGCCCGCCGCTGCCCATCATATACCAGCCAAACGCAACCGGCGGTCCCCCTGAACCATTCTCAGCTAAATGGTTCAGTGCCAGCTCGACACAATGGCGCGCGAGCCGGTCATAGAGCTTTGTCATTACATCGAGCGTGTGAACGACCGGAATTTCATCCTGAATCAAGTAGGAAAGAACTTCATACATTGCCGGCTTAAGCCTGTCTACCGTCGCCGATGTTGCTTCTTCGATCTTTTGAATGACCCCTGTGACGCCACGGTTTTTCTGCTGGAGCAAATCGGAAAGACTGACCATTCCGGCGACCCGCCCTCCGTCCATGACAGGGAGGTGCTTAATGCCATTCATCAGCATGACGGACATCGCCTCGTAGTAAAAAGCGTCCCGGGAAATAATGTAGGGATGTGGCGTCATAATGTCACGAGCAACCGTCCCTGCGCCCAGCCCTTTTGCAACGACTCTTTCGACAAGGTCTTTCTCGGTAATAATCCCGATCAATTGATCATTATCATTCAGAACGACAACCGAGCTCGTCGCCTGTCCGACCATCGCCGCCGCCACATCCCGGACATCATCCTCCATATCAACGCTAATCATCGGCATTTTCATCACATCGTGAATGCGGCGAATGAAAGGCTCGCTCTCCCCCCATTGCTTAGCGAGCGTAACCTGTTCCGCTAACGAGGCGTAAATATCGCGCAGCCGCACGGTCACCTGCTTTAAAATAAAGTCGCGGACAGCCGGCTCATGCCAGCGCAGCTCGATCACTGTATAGGGAATGTGGAGACAAAGCGTCTCCTCGATCGCCCTCACTTCAACAGGATAGCGCTCTCGCTGCCTGTTTTTTTCTGCCAGGAAATCAGCCAGGCTCGAAAAACCGATCATATCTCCCTTTTCCAGAACTTCCAGGACCTCCCTCTGGCTGCTCTGTCCGACAAAAACTTCTGCCATCCCCTGGAGGATGAGCAGAAGTCCTTGACGAGGCGTCTTGGCATACAGTACCCTCTCGCCTTTTTGATATCGTTTCAGCCCGCATTGAGCCAGCAGCCCGCCAAGCTCCCCTGTCGGGAGCCCGGCAAAAAGCGGATGCTCGTGTATCCGGGCCAGCTGTTCTTTATCTTCCAGTGGATTCATCCATCCAAACCTCGCCATCGCGATAGCTCATTTGTTCAGGATAACGGAGGTCAACGACTTCATCCTGCAGCTTTTGCGACGGAGCCGCCGTCATTTTCGAAACGAGATAACAGACAATCAGGTTAATCGGCACACCGATAATGCCGGCGCCGGTATCCTGTATTCCTAAAAACGTAATGCCGGCCCGCGCCAAAAAGATATAGGTCAATGTCACCGACAGGCCGACGAGCATCCCAGCGATCGCTCCTTGAGCGTTCATCCGCTTCCACCACACGCCAAGAAGCAGCACCGGGAAGAAGGTTCCACCGGCAAGAGCAAACGCCCAGGCAACAATTTGCGTAATCACCCCTGGCGGATTGAGCGCCACGATTCCGGCGATGACCGTCGCCAGCACAATCGCCCAGCGCCCGGCAGCAAGCCGTCTGCGATCGCTCGCCTGCGGATTGACAAGGCGATAGTAAATATCATGGGCAAAGGAGGAAGAAATCGTAATGAGCAAACCTCCGGCTGTTGATAAGGCAGCCGCCATCGCCCCGGCAGCGACCAAGCCGATGACAAACACACCAAGATTGGCGATTTCCGGTGTCGCCATGACGACAATATCATTCGAAATAATGATTTCCTGCCATTGCAGAATGCCGTCCCCATTCGTATCAGCCACTTGCAGCAATCCCGTATTGACCCAAGTTTCCGTCCAGGCAGGCAGTTGATCAATCGGCTGGTCAGCGACGCGCGTCATTAAAATAAAGCGGGAGAAGGCGGCATAGGCAGGAGCAGATAAATAAAGAAGAGCGATAAACACAAGAGCCCATGCTCCACTCCAGCGCGCTGCTTTCATTGTTGTTACGGTATAGAAGCGGACGATGACGTGAGGCAGGGCGGCCGTCCCGACCATCAACGTAAACATAAGCGCGATAAACTGCGATTTATCGCTTTCGGCAAACGGAGCAAAATACTCGCTTAACCCAAGCTCCCGGTCGAGTGCCCCGAGCTGATCGACAATTCCTCCATACGTCAGCCACGGCAGCGGATTGCTTGTGATTTGCAGCGACATAAATACGATCGGAATGATATAAGCAACGATCAAAATCATATACTGGGCCACCTGGGTCCACGTAATCCCCTTCATTCCTCCGAGTGTCGCGTAAATCGCGATAACGACTACCCCGATCATCGTGCCATACATCGCCGGAATATTGAGGATTCGGCCGATCACCACGCCCGAACCGGAAAGCTGTCCGATAATGTATGTAAAGCTGATAATAATCGTCGCGATCGCCGCAATCAGGCGGGCGGCGTTACTGTCAAAGCGGTCGCCGATAAATTCAGGCACCGTATAGCGGCCATATTTGCGCAGCTGCGGCGCCAGTAAGAAGGTGAGGAATAAATAGCCCCCGGTCCAGCCCATGATGTAGGCCAACCCATCATAGCCCATCACCATCACTGTACCGGCCATCCCGATAAAAGAAGCGGCACTCATCCAGTCACCGCCGATCGCCATCCCGTTCCACAATGGAGGAACGCCACGGCTGGCGACGTAGAAGTCCGATGTCGCCTTCGCTCTGTTATAGACAGAAATTCCAATATAAAGGCCAAAGGTAGCAATAATCATCAAAATCGATACGAGTGTTTGCTGGTCCATTATTGAACCCCCTCATTATTTTTTTAATGGTCTAATACTTTTCCTGAGCTGACCCGTGTATTTTGCTCCTCATCAATCCCGAATTTCCGATCAATTCTGTCACTGATGACAGCGTTTGCAAAAAGCAGGATGACGAAGATGACGACGGCGCCCTGCGCTCCCATGTAGTAATGCGCCGGCATGCCTAAGATCGTAAAGCTCGATAACGCTTCAGCAAAGGCAACGACACCAAAGGACACAATTCCCCCAATGATCAGACAGATCACAACAAGCCAAGTCCGTGCCCGAAAATAGGCTTCAGCAACACGTTTATCAATTTTTCTCATCTAGCTTCCTCCTTTTTTCTTTTTCCTTTCGTGAACTTCCGACGAACTCCGGCAGGCATCCCCCCTTTCAATGGCGCAGATTATGAGGCGCGCGGCCCTGTATAAAAGCACGTCTGACACCGCCCGAGCCGAATACGCTTTTTCGCCGCCCGCATATTGAGTAACAGGACAATCGGCACAAAAAGAATAAGAAGCGGATCAATGATGAACGTCAAACAGAGGGCAACGAGGACAGGAAGGGCACTAAGAAAGATCACATAACGCGCAAACGGCATTTCTTTCCATGATGGCTGTTGACATTTCGGGCAAACTGAATAGTCCGTCATTGGTTTACCTATCACTCCCATTTTTAACGCAAGCCGAAGATAAAGCGCACTGTTTCAAAAAAACCAAGAGGGACCATCGCCACTTGAACGATCATATAAAGAAAGATCGCCGCAAAAGGGACGGAGAGGATGAGTGGTTTTCTCAAACGAAAAGCTAGAATAATAGAGAGCAGTGTAATTCCTAAGAAGACATACAGCAATAGATTCTCTCCTTTCTTGAAAGCGCTACCATAAAAAGATAATAAAGACTGCAACTACTCTATAACACGTTTCACAGCTACTAACAGTAGGCTTCCGCCATATTAAAGAGATAGCATTCGAGGTGTTGCAGTACACATTATTTCAAATTTTAAGACAACTGTCAAGTATGGCAAATGTTTGAAAAGGTTAGAAATTATGGCTATATCGACGCTAGCAAAAGAAAATCGGCTAATTTTGCCTTTTTAAATTTTTTTCAGTCATTTTTTGAAAAAGGGAAAGTTTTTTCAGCACGCTCGAACTTTGAGCGGAACGTGATTCCTCTATTCCTTTATTCAAGGCAATTTTTCACCTTACAAGGAACGAGATTCCGTTATTAGGCTCTCATAAGCGGTCTCTCCTCCTTGTAGCGGCCAATAGCGGAATGAGGTTCCTCACGTAAGCGCAACGAGCGGGCTGAATGCGAAATAGCGGAATAAGGTTCCGCTTCCCGCCTCCGCTATATTAGCTTAACGCCGGCACAAAAAACCACCCACCGAAGCAATCATAAAAGATTGGTTCGGTGGGTGGTTGAAGGTTTTATCGCACTCAGTTCGTAATCGTCCGCTTTGCAGTAATCCGCACCCACGGCCGTTCGCCTTCCCACTGCAGGGCGACAGGTAC
Organism: Halalkalibacter oceani; assembly: GCF_040544555.1. Classification (NCBI taxonomy): domain Bacteria; kingdom Bacillati; phylum Bacillota; class Bacilli; order Caryophanales; family Bacillaceae; genus Halalkalibacter; species Halalkalibacter oceani. The sequence continues at coordinate 35,980 of NZ_JBEPKD010000019.1, read as the reverse complement.
GTGGAACGTTTGCTCCAGCAACGGTTCGGTCAGTACGGCGCGCTTTTCGCCCGAGCCGACGATTTCTCCTTTGTTGAGCAGGAGGGCGTGGGAAACCGAAGGAACGATTTCTTCGATATGATGAGTCACATAGAGCAATGTCGGGCCTTCCGGGTCCTGGCACATCTCTTCAATCGTCGCCAGCAGCTCCTCTTTTGAATAAATGTCCAAGCCGTTACAAGGCTCATCAAGTATTAACAGTTCCGGCGAGGCCATTAACGCCCGGCCAATCATCGCCTTCCGTCTTTCCCCTTGGGAGAGCGACGGAAAGTATTGATTGCCGACATGGTCAATTCCGAGCTGTTTAAGCAGCTTGCGGCCCTTTTCGATATCGGCCTCTGTCACCTCTTCGTAAATGCCGACGGAGGCGTTTTTTCCACTAAGGATAATTTCGAGAGCGGTATCGCGCGTCCGGTTCTGAAAGCGGTCGTCCAATGATGTACTGACCCACCCGATTGATTTGCGCAGCTCCTGGATGTTGACTTGTCCAAAACGTTGTCCAAAGACGGTCACGGCGCCACCATTTGGCCATTGATAGCCTGTAATCATCTTAAGCAGCGACGTTTTGCCGGAGCCGTTCAAGCCAAGTACCGCCCAATGCTGCCCCTTTTCGACCGTCCAGGATACGGAGTTTAAAATATACTTTCCGTCCCGTTTCCAGACAATATCTTCGAGTTCAATCACATGCTGTTTTTTCGCTTCTTCGTTCATAACCATTCTCCTATCCGAGCGTAAATAACGATCTCTATCCTTATTTATTTGCGGTTTCTTGTCGAAATCCTGCCTTGATCCGGCTTTTTGTGCGAATATTGGGACAGGCGGTGTCAGCGGCCCCGTTCCGCCCGAGCCGTTTATCCCTCACTCCGTAGTATAGCCGAGCCGTTTTAAAATTTCTTCCGTATGCTCACCCAATGCCGGCGGGGCGCTTTTGATCTGCGCCGGCGTTCTTGAAAATTTCACCGGCGTGCCGAGCATTTTCAGCTTCCCGACCTTCGGGTGTTCCGTTTCCACGACCATTTCCCGTTCGAGCATGTGCTGATCGTTCAGAATATCTGAGAATTTGTTAACCGGACCGCACGGAATTTTCACCGATTCAAACAGCTCGATCCAATGCTTGATCGGCTTCTTGGAAAAAACATCATTCAAGTGGGCGACAAGCTCCTTGCGCTGTCTGACGCGATCGGCGTTCGTCGCATATTTTTCCTGCTCAAGCGTTTCATCCTTCATTGCCCCGAGAAACGTCTGCCACATTTTATCATTCCCGACCGCGAGAATAAAATGACCGTCCTCCGCTTCAAATACTTGATACGGGACGATGTTCGGATGCTCGCTGCCAAGCGGAACCGGATCCTCACCCGAAGCGAAATAATTGCCGGCATGATAGGTCGACCAGGAAACGATCGTATCGAGTAACGACGTATCAATCCACTGCCCTTCCCCCGATTTGTCGCGTTCAAGCAGCGCGGCTAAAATGCCGAATGCAGCCCACATCCCCGTTCCGACATCGGCAAGGGAAAATCCGGCCTTCGTCGGCGGTCGGCCCGGCTCTCCCGTCACGGACATCAATCCGCCCATTCCTTGCGCCAGCACATCATAGCCCGGCTTCTGCGCGTACGTTCCCGTCTGACCAAAGCCGGAGATGGAAGCGAGAATAATTTTCGGGTTACGCTCCTTCAGCACCTCGTAGCCGATACCGAGCCTCTTGATCGTGCCGGGGCGGAAGTTTTCCACGACGACATCGGCCTCCTCGACGAGCTTAAGGAAGATCTCCTTGTCGCGCTCCTCCTTCAAATTAAGAACGATGCTTTTCTTATTACGGTTAATGCTTAAAAAATAAGCGCTTTCGTCTTCAACAAAAGGAGGCCCCCATTGGCGTGTATCATCCCCGCCCGGGCTTTCCACCTTAATGATCTCGGCTCCGAGGTCCCCGAGCGTCATCGTACAGTAGGGTCCGCTCAAGATCCGCGTTAAATCAATCACCTTTATTCCTTCGAGTGCTGACATCTCTATCCTCTCCTTCTGAAATTCGGTTTTCTTTTTTCAACAAAGGCGCGAACCCCTTCCGGGAAGTCGACCGGATCGACGCTCGTCTCCGTACCGGTCTCCCACTGGATCGAGGTGCTCGGCTGGACGTACGCCACCGAACGTTTGACCGCTTTAAGCGAGGCCGGGGACTGGGACAAAATCTGCTGGGCGATTTTCAGCGCGTAATGGCTGCTGTCGCTATCTTCCGGCACGACATAATTGAGCATCCCGAGCTGATACCCTTCCTCGGCATCAAGAATTCTCCCCGTATAGACGAGATCCAGCGTCCGGCTTTTGCCGATTAACTGCACGAGCCGGTTCGTGAAGGCTTGATTTAACGTGATGCCGAGCCGTCCGATCGGCATCCCCAATTTCGCGTCGACCGTCCCAATTCGCAAATCACAGGCAAGCGCCAGCTCCAGCCCGGCTCCCATCGCCGGGCCGTTGACGACAGCAATCGTCGGCAGTGGGATTTTTTCAATCGTGGAAATGGCCCGCTCCATCGCCTGAAACGACTCTTCTGCTTCTTCCACCGTAAAACGGTTAAATTGCTTAATATCGGAACCTGCCGTGAACTGCCCTTGTCCACCGCGGATGATAACAACCTTCGTCCTCGGATTTTTGACCACTCTTTGGCCAATTCTCGCAAGCTCTTCCCACATTTCTTTCGTCATCGCATTCCGCTGCTGCGGGCGATGAATCGTGATAATCGCCATCTCGGCACTTTCCTGCAGGATCATTTTGCAATCCTTCTCCATGCGGCTTATCGTAACTTTCATGTGCTCCCCCCCATTTTGAGTTCGCTTGATCCGGTCGACAATCGACTTATCTTCAGTGTAGTATATTATTCTGACTATTACAACAATAAGATTGGTTTCGTGCTCGTTTCTAGAGAAAATCAGTGGTTCCTAGCTGAACAGCATCCATTTTTTATTATTTTCTTAGCAGACTGACACCATCCGGGCTACGCGACGACAGCAAATAGTCGACCAAGCTCACCCCTGTACATGTGAAAAAGCTCTCTCAAAGGAGACAATAGCCTTTGAGAAAGCTTCATTCGGGATAGCCCGGTCCTCCAGCGCTTACTTCCATTTACCCAGAAAAAGCGAAAATGAACCGTCACGAACGTCAAGATCGCTTTTAGTCCTGCGGAATGTCCCGTTTTGTCCTCAGCCTTTTCAGCAGGGGAAAGAACAACGCCAAAATAGTCAGCGTCAGGATGACCCCACTTCCCGGCCGGGTGAAGAAGCCGAGGATGCTTCCCTGGGTAATCATCAGCCCTTGCCGGAGTCCTGTCTCAATAATTTGTCCTAACACGATGCCTAACACAACAGCCGCTAGTGAAAAATGATAACGCTTCAGCATATAACCGATAAGCCCGAAGAAAAACATGATCCAGACGTCGCCAATGCGGTTATTAATCGCAAACGAGCCGACAAGTGAGAGGAGAATAATCGCCATCGCTAAATATTCGTATGGCACGTCGAGCACTTTTACTAAATAACGAATTGCCACTAACACGACAAGCGTCATCAAAATATTGGCGACGAACATGCCGCTGAATAATGTGTAGACAATCTCCGGATTTTGCTCAAATAAAAGCGGTCCCGGCTGAAGGCCATGAATTAAAAACGCGCTCAAAATAACCGCCGTCACCGCCCCGCCCGGAATCCCGAGCGTTAAAAGAGGAACCATCGCTCCGCCGACAGCCGCATTATTTGCCGCTTCCGGCCCGGCGACGCCATCGATATTTCCTTTCCCGTATGACTCCTTATCTTTCGAAACAGAAACGGCGGCACCGTAACCGACAAAGGCGGCGATCGTCGCTCCGGCTCCCGGTAAAAAGCCGATGACGGTGCCAATCACGCTGGAGCGAAGCCATGTATTCTTAACATTGGCGACATCCTCTTTCGTCGGCATCGCAAAGCGCGGAACTGCTTTCCCTCCGCCCGGCATCTTTTGCCGCAATGCTTTTTTATGCAATCGCAGAAAAACTTCCGATAAGGCAAATAAACCGATGATCGCCGGGACAAAATCAATTCCGGACATCAGGATTGTTGAATTGAAGGTGTAACGCGCCACCCCGGTAATAACATCAAGACCGACCGTCGCCAGAAAAAGTCCAAGAAAGACGGATACGAACGCTTTAAGCTGATGATTGGCATCAATGCTCGCCACGACGGTCAAGCCGAGAAGACCTAAAGCAAAGTATTCGGGAGGTCCGAATGAAAGAGCGATTTTCGCTGCCTGCGGCGCTAAAAACGTAATCGCTATGACGCTGATGGAACCGCCGACAAGCGAGGAAATCGCCGCCATTCCTAATGCGCGCCCGGCATGGCCTTTCCTGGCAAGCGGGTAGCCGTCGAGCGCCGTCATCGCTGCCGGCGCATCGCCAGGTATATTAAACAGAATCGCCGCAATACTGCCGCCATAGATCGAAGCGGCATAAATCGCGATCATAATCAGAAAGCCATTTAAGGGTTCCATTGCATACGTAAACGGAATCAGCAGGCTGATCGCCGTCACTCCGCTCAATCCCGGGACTACGCCGAACAGAATCCCGATCAGGACGCCGAGAACGACCATCATAAAATAGACAGGATGAAAGACCGTCTGCCAGCCTAAGAGAATACTTTCCATCATTCACATCCACCGCCTTAATAGAAGAAGTAACTCGCTTCCCTTAAAATCCCGACGCCTCTGGGAAGAGGAATCGTTAAGAAATTCCCGAAAACATAGGTTAGAAAGACGAGCGCGATCAAGGAAAACGCGATATTTTTCAACCGTTTCATCTTCATAATGACACCGCATACGACACTGAAAACAGCGGTCATCACGATAAAGCCGAGATACGGCAGTAGGAGAAGGTAGAAAAAGATCGCCGCGACGATCGCCAACAGACGGCCATTCGTAAATTGCTGAATATACGCTGTTTCTTCTTGTTCATCGACGCTTTCCTGCCGCTTCTTTTTGATCGCCCTGATGAATGTTACCGCCGATAGCGCACAAAGCAGCACGAGCAACAGCATCGGCCAAAACTGGGGACCGACAGACTCACCGGAGTCCCGCAATGGCGAAATACGGATATGCAACTGAACCGTCACGATCAAAATCAAGCTGACAAAAAAGATACTGCCGGTGACAAGCACCTCACCATAACGATGAAAAAAACGACTCAAAACCGCTCCCTCCTTTACGGATGATCATTCCATATAGCCAAGATCGCGCAATAGCTGCACGATTGTCTCACGCTCTTCTTCGGCATGGGCACGATAGTCCTCATAATCCAAGTACCCGTCCACCATATGAAAATAGGAATCCTCTTCAAATTGCCGATAGTGTGGCAGGTTTGCCGCCGCATAAAACACATTGTGCAAGTAAACGGTAATGGCCGGATCAAGATGACCAGGGGCGTTCATCCCTCTCCAGCGCCCAATCGAAATGTCGATCCCAAGCTCAGCTGTGGTCGGGGCGTCAATGCCGTCGAAAGGGGCGTCACTCGGCACGAGCAACGGACGGATTTGCCCGGCGCGGTACAAGTCAATCACCGCTCCCGTCGTTTCATGCAGCACGTCAATATGGCCGCCGAGCACACTCGATACCCGTTCTCCCGACGCATTGCTTGGAATATACGTGAATGAGGTGCCAAGCTGGTTGTTCATTTCCATAATCCGCAATTCGTCATCAGCTAACGCACCGGCGCCGGTAAACGTTACACTTCCGGGATTGTCGCGATCAGCTTCGATCAGATCCTCCCATGTTTGATAGGGACCATCGCTGCGCGTCCAGAACACCTCGGTCGGACCCTGGTTGCGGATGATGAATGTCGTATCATCAATGAAGCTGTACGGCTGTTCTCCTAATGTGTCATTAATGACCTGAGAGGTGATCGCTCCGTAAATCGTATAACCATCCGCCGGCTGTGAAAGAGCGTAGGCCAACGCCACTTCGCCATTTCCACCCGGCATATTGTTCGGAACGAGCGTCACGCCGAGAATTTTCTCCGCATCGCGGCTGATCTGCCGCGCATAAAGGTCTGAGCCTCCTCCTTCTCCCCACGGAATAATGTACTCGATATTCCGCCGCGGATAGTCTTCGGGCTTCGGAATCCATTCGCGCAGCTCGGCGATTCCTTCCTCCTCCGTCAGCTCTCCTTTATGGACGCGCTCCGTAATTTCATCGATTCCGGCGATCACCTCCTCATTATCAATCGCCGCATACGCCCCCGGATCATAGGTTGTCTGTTCATTCCCACATGCCGCCAGCACTAGACAGCCTGCCGCCAGCAACATCATCATAAGTGCTTTCTTCATCTCCAAACCTCCAATAGGATAAGAAAACCGCGTAGCGGCTTTTCTTAGAAGCGGCGTGCGGAGCCGTTACCCTCTTTTAAGATGGCTGAAAACGGGCTTTTTTCTGCCTTCCGCGTAACGAGCGAAGCCGACGCCCTTCTTCGAATCATCCCAAAATGTTGTTCCCTCGAACAAGAAATCGCTTACAATTTATCGCTTTCGGACGACAGTCGACAATAAACCGTCGCACGATTTCATTTTCAGAGATAAGCAAGGAGCTCTTCAATCCTCTGAAAATGGTACGTAGGCTGATAGCTCAGATCAATCGGGAGCGCATTCAGCCGATTCGACCAGGCACTAGGAATTCCGGCGGAAATCGCTCCGACGATATCCGGTGCCGACCCGGCGACATGAAGCATTTGCTCTTTTTCAACTCCGGCTTGCTCATAAGCATATTGATAGACCGTTGGTGAGGGCTTATAACAGCCCATTTCCTCAGCCGAAAAGATGTAGTCAAAGCCGACTCCCAGCCGGTTTTGCAAGGAGATGAGCATCTCCTGCCCTCCATTTGAAAGCATCGCAATCGTATAGCCTTTCTCCTTCACCTGCTCGACGGTTTGGCGGGCATCATCCCAAAATTCAAGCTCGCTCCATTTCTGCACGAGCCGCTCCTGATCATGTTCAGAAAGGTCAATCCGATGGGCGTAAAGCGTGTGGACAAGTGTCCGTCTCGTCACTTCTTTAAACCCGAGGAAATGTCGCTGTAACGAGTTCAACATGATTAAATATTCATACTGCTTTGTTCGCCACATTCGAAAAAAAGCGGCTGCATCCTGATTGACGAATTGAGGATGACGCGCCAAAATCGGAATAAAGGTGCCTTCGATATTGGCCAGCGCACTAAATACATCAAACGTTACTAAACGATAGTTCATAACGGCCTCCTATCTTTTCAATGATTAGTGCCAGTATATGAGCGGCTGTTCAGAAAATGTCTATCATTTGGAAAGAGAAAGGTTGCTAGCATGTGGATAAGCCGTCTGGCGGCCCTTTCGGCTAACTGAAAAATTTCGGGGGAGGATCGTATAAGGGTTGTTAGGTGATGCAAAACTGAGCTTGAGACAAAACTAGCTTAGAGGCTAGGCAAAAGGTAAAAAACAACCTTTTGTCCAGTCTCTTTCAAAATCAGTCAATGGCTTCACACGCCCCAAGCCCGTTGTGAGACATCCACTCACAACGGGCTTTTAAAAAAATCGTGACGGTTCCGCTCATTTTTTATGAGGAAAGATTTTTTGCTCAATCCGGCTAATGATGCCTTGATTGTGCATATCTAAAATGACGCGCGCTTCCTCGACAAGGCCCTTCTTGATTAAATCGAGGATCACTTTATGTTCTTCAATTGATTTGCGCACATGGGCTTCTTCCAGAAAGGACATCCGCTGCAGGACGAGCAATTGCCGGCTGAGTCTGGTGTACATATCTTTAATCGTTTTACTTCCGCTCATCTCAATCAAATAAAGATGGAAGGTTTGATTTAATAGCGCGTACGCCTTATCATCACGGGAGTCAAGCGCGTCCATTTCTTTAATCGTATCCTCCATTTTTTTGATCGTCGGCTGCTTTTGCTCCAAATCGGCTAAGCGCTTCATCGCCAGGCCTTCGAGCATCATCCGCAGCTCAAGCAAATCGTACACTTCCATTTCACTATAGCCTTTCACGACAGCGCCGCGTCGCGGGATCCGCTCTATTAATCCATCGGTCGCTAATAGATAAAGAGATTCACGAATCGGCGCACGGCTTGTGCCGAATTCCTTCGCATAGTTCGCTTCGATTATCTTTTCACCGGGCTGCAGCTCCCCGCTCATAATTTGATTGGTAATTTTCTCGGCAATTTGATGAGACAAGGACGTATTTTGTAACGGATCGTTATCTGGCATCGTTTTCATCCCCTAAATGGTCGACAGTCGATTTTTGCAATCATTATAGTATAAGTTTGCTGGAAATACAATGTAAGAGAAGGAAAGGGAGAGACAGGAAGGTGAAAAGAGGGGCAATGATCCGACAAAGAGGGCGGGAATGGCATCTGAAATGCTTATCTAAAGAAGCTGGATCAGATACCATCTACGTTAAACTAGACTGACTGCTTCTTTACTTCATTAATATTAAAGACAAAGTCAAATTCTATTCCTGTGATCTGCTGATGATGATGGTAGCTGACATAGTAGATAATCTCATCATCAATATGGTAGGTAATCCCGTCATAGCCGTGCGTGAGCAAATATTCTTTAATAATCGTCCCGACCCATTTCAGCGTTTCCAGTGAGTCAGGTCCTGAATGAAGCTCGGGGAAATCATCCGTGAACTTCCAGCTTAGCGCGTCCTTTTTCAATTGCCGCTCACTATAGGTGTAGTTGACAATGAAAGGATTTTGAAAATGAACCGTCTGCTTTAAAACGACGGCCAACTCCTCCTCCTCCACTTCAGCATGGCAGAAGGCGTAATGCGCCGCCAATTCCGCGTCATTAATGAGATAGATTCCCGGTCCAAACAATGATTTTGCAGCTACTCCATTTTGAAAATCTCGCAGCTCGCTGCGATCATATTTCTGGTTTTTGACGACTTCCTCTGCTTCCTTAAAGCCAATTCCCCGATACACCGTTCTTTTCATTTCCATTTACCTCCCTTAAGGAAAATAGATAATCAACTGAAAGCGCTTTCACCATTGAAGGGCCAGAAATAAAGGGCATCGTTATCCTTACGTTTCGTTGGGAATCGTTTCTCTCTTTTTACATGTTATCACAAAAGTGCTAATCAGGGACCAGAGATTGTAAAAAAACCTCTCACAAAAAATCTGACGTGAGAGGTTTCGCTCATTTTGCTAAAAGGGGGCTAAGCCTGCGCCCGCAGCACAGTATCGATCGTTCTTACTAAAAAGTGAAGATCATCCTCTGTTGACGACAACGGCGGCGCAATAATGAGTACGTTTTGATAGCCTGGAATCGTATCGCCGTTGCGGCCGATAATCAGCCCTTTTTCCTTGCAGGCCGCCAATATCGCCCCGACCTTTTCATCGGAGAGCGGCGCTTTTGTCTCTTTGTCTTCAACTAGCTCAATGCCATATAAGAAGCCGATGCCCCGTACTTCACCGACTTGCGGAAGCATGTTGAGCTGATGAAGCTTGCTGAGAATCGATTGGCTTACGGTCGCCACGCGCTCGACGATCCGTTCTCTTTCCAGGATTTCAATACTCTTCAGTGCCACAGCGCAGGCCGCCGGATGTCCGCCAAAAGTCGAGATATGGCGGAAATGGGCTTTCGTTTCCTGCTTTTTGAACCGCTCGTAAATGGTGGAACGGACCGCTGTCGCGCCAAGCGGAAGATAGCCGCTCGTTAAGCCCTTTGCCATCGTGATGATGTCCGGCTGGGCGTCTTTGGAATGCATGAAGCCAAACATTTCCCCCGTCCGTCCAAAGCCAGAAACGACCTCATCCAAAATAAGCAATACATCATACTTGCGACAAATTTCGGCCACCCTTGTTAAATACTCAGGCGATGGAATGATTACGCCACCACCCGAAATGTATGGCTCAAGAATAAAAGCCGCGACTGTCTCCGGATCCTCCCAGTTCATCACTTCCTCCACATAGTCAGCTGCCGCGAGATCGCTGTTCGCCCTGTCGGCAAATGAACTGCGGTAGCTGTATGGAGGCGGCACATGGAGAAAGCCCGGCGCACTCGGCCCATATTTCGTTTTTCGGTTTGCTTGTGCTGTCGCACTCAGCGCTCCTAATGTTGAACCATGATACGCACGGTATCTTGAAATGATTTTATACTTTTCAGGCTTGCCGTTCTGGGCATGGTATTGGCGGGCGATTTTAAAAGCGACCTCATTCGCTTCAGAGCCGCTGTTGCTAAAGTACGTCGTATACGACTCGCCGAGCAGCTCGCTAATCTTCGTAGACAGCTCAATCGCCGGTACATGGCTCATCGTCAGCGGCGAATAAGACATATTGAGCAGCTGGTCGTAGGCGGCCTGGGCGATTTCCTGCCGCCCATGACCGAGATTTAGACACCAGAGGCCGGAGACACCGTCTAAATATTTCTTGCCATCCGTCGCCGTAAACCACGAGCCTTCCCCCTCTGAAACGATCATCGGCGCCGCTTTTTCATTATATTTCGCCATTGAATGCCAAAGATGAGCCCTGTCTTTTTGAACGAGATCCTCTGTTCCTGCTTCCACTTTCATTCTTCTAACCTCCTTTTAGTTTTCTATCAAAGGAAGACACGCCTTTGACAGCGCTTCGACTTAGCCATGATTCATCTTACCCTTCTGCAGTCAACGGGGAGTGGGATCCCCTCGTTCCCTTCTCATTGCTCGGTTTGTTCAGCGCCCTTTACAAGTGACGTTGTTTGGCGAGAATCAGGTTGGAGAAATATTTTCGGGCGTCGGCTGTCAGGATGTGCAACTCTTTGCTTTTTTCAGGGTAATCGAGCGCGTCATTCGGAAGTTGAAATTCGACGAATGCGCCGCTCAAATTCTCGTTTACGTTCGTTATTTCGTATCCTTTAGCAAGCAGTTCATCAATTTTTTTCTTCTCTTCGATAAACTCGGCATACGCTGACATAACGAAGCCTCCTTCCAGCTTATTTAATTGACGATTTGTTTTTTCGATTCGAACACTTCCTCGCTGTCAATCAGCCAGTCACGGCCGACCGTGATCCCTAAGTACTTCTCATCATCCGGGTCTTCAATTTCCGCTTGCTTGTATTTCTCGAACCACCAATACTTGGCGAGCAGATAATAGCTGGCCGCACCGATGATGAAGCCGACAAAGAAAGAATAGGTCGGAAAGGCAATCGCGATCGCCCCGCCAATTACCCAGGCGAGAATGCCGGCCCAATTGACGCCGTTCACGTAAGCATACTGGCCTTCCTTCTCATACAGGTCATGTACATTCAAACGGCGCTTGCGCAGCATATAGTAATCGGCAAAAATCACGCCGACAATCGCCGATAGGATGCCGCCAACGGTCGTCAGAAACGGAATTAACACATTGAACAAATTCCACGGCTGCGTCACCGTGCCGACAACCCCCGCCAGAAAAACCCCTACATAAAAAGGAATCTTCGGCCCGCCAGCATTGGAAAAAATCGTCGCCGCCGGAACGACATTGGCGGACGTGTTCGTCGACCATTGTGAAAAGACAATCATCAAAAGCAGGACGACTAAAATCCAGCCGCTTGCCGACTCCTGCAGCGCGACGATCGGATCATAATTGCCGACCGCGATATAGGCAACTCCGCCGATCGCCACAATGAGCGTTTGCGTCAATGGCAGGGCAACGACGCTGCCGACGAGCACCCCTTTATTTCGTTTGAACCAGTTGCGTTCAAACTTCGGCGCTTTAATAAAGCGTGACAAGGAGGAGGCATCCGTCGCAAGCGTTGACCAATAGCCCATATTACCGGTGATGACCGTCATAAAGGCAGTAAACAGCAAAATGCCCGAGACAGGACTTTCAATCCACGTCCATACGTTGCGGTCAATTGCCGCCGCCTGATCGGCGAGCGTGCTGTACATCCAAAGCGCGATCAGAATAATGATCGGCGCGGCGAGATCGGCAAACTTTTCGACCGCCTTGATTCCGATTGCCGTGTTGATCAGCTGGGCGAGAGCAAAAATCAGAAAACAGACGAACCAATTGTCAAAGCCGGTCAGTATATTTAAAATGCCGTTGATCGCCGCTGAACCGAAATACGTGTTGATCCCAAACCAGATCGAGGCGGTAATCCCCCGGACAATCGACGGAAAATGGGTGCCGGCGACGCCGAACGGCGCCCTCATATAGACCGGAAACGAGAGACCATGCTCAATTCCAACATCGGCTGTCAGCGTGATAAACAAGCCGATCAGTATACAGCCAATAATCGAGGCCAGGAGAACATAGATTAACGGCATACCTTGCACGCCATCTCCGCCGATGGCAAACGCCGCTAAGACGACCGCCATTCCGACCCACATGATGGAAAAACCGAGCGTACTAATTTTGCGCTCACTATGGGCAATTGGAAGAAGGTCTGGTGATTTTAAATGATAGCTGCTTTTTTTCATCTTAATTCCCCTCTTTTTCATGAAATGAAGAGAGCAAATCTGCAGCGACTTCCTATCTATTTCTACTTCGTCTTCGCAAGATTCACTTTCTTGACGCTCCTAAACAGAAGACTATGTTCCTTCCCTTCGAGCAGACCTTCTCAGATGCCATAATAGCGTTCTCTCCAATCCCCATCGTTTATTTTTGCTGCGGAAGAAGTGTGGGAAGACTCGCGGAAGGGCTTCGACTCCGCACGTTACGCGGATGGCTGAAAAAAGTCCGTTTTCAGCCATCCTTAAAAGATGGTAACGGCTCTGCACGCCGCTTCTAAGAAAAGAAGCTGCGCGGTTTTCTTATTGTTGAAACGTCACCCGCTTTTTAGCTGAATTGCTTATATTGGCAAAGCGCTTGCGCTTCAAGTACTTCCCGGCTCCGGGCTTGCCGACAAATGCTTTATCACGGATGACAAACTCACCGCGTGACAGCACGGAAACGGGCTCACCTTTGATCGTCATCCCTTCAAATGCATTGTAGTCAACCGCCATATGATGCGTTTCCGCGGAAATGACCCGTTCCGCCGTTGGGTCAAAGATAACAAGATCGGCATCGCTGCCAACGGCAATCGTCCCCTTCTGCGGAAAGAGTCCAAACAGCTTGGCAATCTTCGTCGAGACAATATCAACAAATTGATTGAGCGAAATCCGGCCTTTCTCGACTCCCTCTGAATACAAAATGCTGAAGCGGTCCTCAATCATCGGCCCTCCGTTCGGAATTTTCGTAAAGTCGCCTCTGCCCAGCTCCTTTTGCCCTTTAAAATTAAATGAGCACTGATCCGAACCGAGAGTATGAAGCTGACCGTTGGCGAGCCCCTTCCACAGCTCCTCCTGGTTCCACTTTTCACGCAGCGGCGGCGACCAGACGTATTTGGCGCCTTCAAAATCCGGCTTTTCTAAAGCCGTTTGATCAAGCACTAAATATTGCGGACATGTCTCTCCGTAAATGCGGTAGCCCTTTTTCCGGGCATCGGCGATTTTCTCCATCGCTTCGGCACAGGAGACGTGGACGACGTAAAGCTGTGAATCGGCCAGTCCCGTCAGCTGGGCGGCGCGGTGTGTCGCTTCCCCTTCTACCTCAGGCGGCCTCGTTAAGGCGTGATAAATCGGGTCAGTCTTGCCGCTATCGAGCGCCTCCTTAACGAGATGCTCGATGACGTCGCCGTTTTCAGCATGAACCATGACAAGCGCCCCGTGCTCCTTCGCGAACAGCAGCGTCCGGAATAATGTCTCATCATCGGCCTGGAACACATTTTTATACGCCATAAACACTTTAAAGGACGTAATCCCTTCTTCCTCGATCACGAGCGGAATTTCTTCGAGCACCTGTTCATTCACTTCGCCGATCATTAAGTGAAAACTATAGTCGATCACCGCTTTATCCCGTGATTTGTCATGCCATGTTTTTATCGCGTTCTTTAACGGCTCGCCTTTATTCGTCAAACAAAAATCAATCACGGTTGTCGTGCCGCCAAATGCGGCGGCGGTCGTCCCTGTTTCAAAGTCGTCAACCGTCACCGTGCCGCCAAACGGCATTTCCAAATGAGTATGGGGATCGATCCCGCCCGGGAAAATATAGGCTCCTTTCGCATCGACGATTTCCGCGCCATCTGCCGTAAGCCGTTCACCGATCGCGGCGATTTTTCCATCCTCGATTAAAATATCCGCTTCATATTGATCTGCTGCGGTTACAATCGTTCCATTCGTGATGATTTTTTTCATCTTCCATTCTCCTCCTCACGATTTATGATTTTACGCTTTGCTGAAGCACAGCCTGCCGTTCGTTCCAGGTCATCGGCTCGCCATTTGGAATTTCGACCATCTCGATCGCCCCTTCGACCGGACAAACGATCGAGCAGAGGTTACAGCCGACGCAGTCCTCCTCGCGCACCTCCAAATATTTATTGCCATCAGGCGAGGTCAGCATATCAATGCATTGATGAGACGTATCTTCACAGGCAATATGGCATTTATTACAGTTAATACAGGTGTTGTTATTAATGCGCGCGACGACCTTGTAGTTGAGGTCGAGATTGCCCCAGTCTGAATACCGTTCGACTGATTTGGCGACAAGGCCTTCAACCGAAGAGATCTGCTTGCTGTCCAAATAATTGCTCAATCCGTCAATCATGTCCTCGACGATGCTGAAGCCGTGATGCATCGCCGCCGTACAAACTTGGACGCTGCCTGAACCCATCAGCATAAATTCAGCCGCATCCTTCCAGTTGGAAATGCCGCCGATGCCCGAAATCGGCACGTTGATTCGTGGATTGCGCGCGCATTCCGCGACCATGTTCAAGGCGATCGGCTTCACCGCCGGACCGCAGTAGCCGCCATGTGCCCCTTTTCCGCCGACATGCGGCACCGTATTCCACGTATCGAGATCGACACCGGCAAGACTGTTAATCGTATTAATCATGCTAATCGCGTCAGCGCCGCCCTGGACAGCCGCCTCCGCTGTCGCGGTAATATCGGTGATGTTTGGCGTCAGCTTAACGATGACCGGCGTTTGCGCGACTTCCTTCACCCAGTACGTCTGTTTTTCAACAAGCTCTGGCACCTGACCGGAGGCGGAGCCCATGCCACGTTCCGCCATGCCGTGCGGACAGCCGAAGTTCAGCTCCAGGCCGTCGACGCCGGCCGCTTCCGTCCGCTTAACAATTTCATGCCATTTTTCCTGTTCAGGCTCGACCATGAGCGAAGCAATCAAGGCGTGATTCGGGTACTTCTTTTTCGTCTCATAAATTTCCTCAAGATTGACTTCAAGCGGTCGGTCGGTAATCAATTCAATGTTATTAAAGCCGGCTACGCGCTGCCCGTTGAAATGCATTGCCGCAAACCGCGATGATACGTTAAGGATCGGATCACCGAGCGTTTTCCAGACAGCTCCTCCCCAGCCTGCTTCAAAGGCGCGCTGCACCTGATAGCCTGTGTTCGTCGGTGGAGCCGATGCGAGCCAAAACGGATTAGGCGCTTGAATCCCGGCAAAATTGATTTGTAAGTCAGCCATTGAATTACCTCCTGTCTTTCTCCATGTAGTTAAGCGCTTTCAATCGCTTTTTCTCCTAATTGTTTATGAATCGAATAGGCGGTCAGCTTCCCTTGCTGGGCTGCCGTCACAACCATTGCTTCTCCCTGACCATCACCGAAAATGACATCGCCTGCCGCGTAAACGTCCGGATCGGATGTCTGGTACGTCTCAAGATTCACCTTGACCGTTCCGTTGTGATGCTCCAGGCCGAATGCTTCAATTAGCTGGATATAGCGGGTTTGGCCGATCGCTTTAATGACCGCATCAACGTCAAGCGTAAATGTTGACCCTTCGATTGGCACCGGACGACGCCGCCCGGACGCATCCGCTTCCCCCAGCTCCATCCTGACGCATTGAAGCCCCGTTACTTTGCCGTTTTCGGTCACAATTTTTGTCGGCTGGGTCAGCCATCTGAATTCGACGCCATCCTGCTTCGCAAATTCATATTCAAATTCATACGCGCTCATTTCCGCTTCCGTCCGGCGATAGAGCATCTTCACATTGCCGGCACCGAGACGAACCGAACAGGTTGCGGCATCAATCGCCGTGTTTCCGGCACCGATAATCGCCACTTTTTTGCCGATAAACGACTCGTCAAGCGGCGGCGTTTTCGTGCTTTCCACAAATTCAATCGCGTCATAAACGCCATCCGCGTCCTCGCCTTCTATCCCAAGCATCGGCACCTTCGCCATTCCGATCGCCAGCACAACCGCATCATAGCCTTCCTTCATTTCTGTGGCGCTAATGTCCTTCCCGACAGTTGTGTTTGTCCGGATCTCGACACCGAGCTTTTCGACCTGCTCCACTTCCCAGAGCGAGACTTCCTGTGGCAAGCGGAAGGAAACGATCCCGTACGTGTCGAGCCCGCCCGCTTTTTCCTTCGCCTCAAAAATCGTCACCTGATAGCCGAGACGGGCCAGTTCGCGCGCCGCTGATAAGCCTGCCGGTCCGCCGCCGATAATCGCGACTTTCTTTCCATTGGCTCTGCCGGCTTTAAACAGCTGCTCGTTGTTTTTGATCGCCCAGTTTGTCGCATGACGCTGCAAGTTCCCGATCATAATCGGCAATGAGGCGTCATTCAGCACACAGGCCCCCTCACAAAGCTCCTCGGTCGGACAGACGCGGGCACAGCTGGCGCCGACAGGGTTTGCCTCCATGATCACCCTCGCGGAACCCTTCATATTGCCCGATGCGATCTTCTTGATGAAGGAAGGGATATTGATGTCGGTCGGACAGGCGGTAATACAGGGCGCGTCATAGCAATAGAGACAGCGGTTTGCTTCGTCCATTGCTTCCTTCTCTGTTAATGGCGGTTCAATTTCAGAAAAGTTAGCGCTCAAGTCCTGCAATGAAATCGTTTTGTTTTTCATTCTGTTCATATGCATGAAGAGCCCCTCCTTACTGTTGGTTATGCGGCTTCATATAGACCGTCTTATATTCCGTGTAAAAGTCGATTGCCGTGCTGCCGACCTCGCGCATCCCGCCGATTCCGGTCGCTTTGATTCCGCCAAACGGAAAATGCGGCTCGCTATAGGTCGATGGCATGTTGACATGAGTAAAGCCGGCTTCAATCCCGTTCACAAAACGCATCGCTTTTTCCATATCATTTGTGTATATCGTCGAGGACAGGCCGTATTCAACTTGATTGGCCCATTCTAGCGCCTGATTAAAGTTATCGGCCTCCATCACGCTGATCACCGGTCCGAAAATCTCCTCCTGGGCGATTGTCATTTCCGGCGTAATGCCGCGAAAAACCGTAGGGGCAATAAAGTAGCCATGAGCATAGTCTCCTTCCGTTAAGCGGCCGCCCCCTGTCACCAGCTGACCGTTTTCCCTCTTGCCGATTTCGATATAGGCAAGAATGCTTTCCATCGAGCCTTTGTCAATCACCGGCCCCATATCCGTCCCTTCATCGAGAGGATTGCCGACCTTCATCCGGCCGACGCGCTCCTTGAGCAGGGCGATGAATGACTCGGCGATCCCGGGAAGGACGATGACACGGCTCGTCGCCGTACAGCGCTGCCCACTTTCACCGAAGCCGCCGGCGATGACATGTTCCACGGCAAGAGTAAGATCCGCATCATTCAGGATGACAAACGGATTTTTCCCTCCCATTTCAGCCTGAAAGCGCGCGCCTCGTTTGGCGACAAGCTGATTGATGGCAAGTCCGATTTTGTTTGAGCCGGTAAAGCTGATCGCCTTAATATCCGGATGGGTGGCAATCGCGTTTCCTACCGTCGATCCGGGGCCGGTCACAAAATTGAGCACGCCTGCCGGGAGATTCACTTCCTGATACGCTTCGACAAGCTGGAGGCTGACGAGCGGCGTCTGGCTCGATGGCTTGAATACGACCGTGCAGCCACAAGTAAGCGCGGTCGCAATCTTCCAGGCGGCGATCGCAAGCGGAACATTCCACGGCGTAATCAGACCGACGACGCCAACAGGCTCACGCTTCGTATAGCCGATGACTTCCTTATCCCAGGAAGGAATCGTTTCGCCTTTCAGCCGCTCGGCTTCTCCTGCCAGAAAGCGCATGACCCGCACGGTTCTAATCACCTCAGCTTTCGCATCGGCATAGGATTTGCCGACCTCGATGATCAGCTGTTTAATGAATTCGTCGGTGCGCTCTTCAATGAGAGTGGCGGCTTTGGCGATATAGTGTCCGCGAACCGGGGCTGCTTCTGCGCTCCAGTCGGGCAATGCCTGTTTCGCCGCTGCCACCGCCGCTTCGACATCTTCCTCATTTGATTGCTGACAGACACCCAGCTCGATTCTCGTATCGGCCGGATTGATGACCGTAAATGTCTCACCAGAGTTTGATGGCAGCCATTCACGGCCGATCAGATTATGAAACGACTTCGTTTGCTGCTGTGTTCCCATCTAATCCCTCCAAGTTTCTTTTTCTATGTCATGCTTTTTGTTTTCTCTTCCTTTATGCAATCAGCCATCGCTTCACCTGCCTTTTAATTATCAAAATATTCTTACTAACCATACTATGTTATCAATATTTTTATGTCAATATTTTAATTGCATTAATTTATATTTTACATGTTATAATATCTTACAGATTTCATTTTTGATTTTTTTGTTGAATAATGGCGAAGGAATTCGTTCTTATGAGGCAAAATCAGCTGAAAAAGTGAAAATCGTCCTTTTTCAGTTGATTCGTTCTTATTGCCGTTTTAAAAGAATTAAGATGACCTTTTGAGACATCTCCATGTAAAATAGAAAGTATAGCGCTAAGAGGGAAAGGAATTCAGGTAAGGAAGTGAACGGATTGAAACGAGAAGAGATCGAAGAGGCCATTAGAGCAACCGAAGAACGGATGAAAGCGGATCAACAGACATTGGTCGAGCTGAAGGAACGACTGGAGATCGTCGTCTCTCAGGAGAAGGAGCGGCTTCATTATATTTCCTCGAAGGAAATCATCGATCTTATTTACAAACATACTGGCAAGAAAAATAATATGTCGACGATAAAGCGCTGGGCCGATGAAGGCTATTTGGGAACGGTGCTTGATGAAAAGGAGAAATTCTGGGCATTGCCGACAAAGCAGGGAAAGAAACGGTTCCTCTATCCGAAAGCCGACGTCTACAGCTTTCTTTTTGAAAAAGGCTATTTGCAGCCGCAATACAAGGTGCTTGATCGTGTTTCTGTCGAGGCAGATGGTCAGCCGCCTGAAGCGGGGATTGTCGTCTCTTCCCAGTTGTTGAAGACAGAGTTTATGTATACGATTCAATTGGAGTCGAGCTTTGCCCTGCTCAAGGATATTCCTGAAAATAAACTGAAGCCTTGTTAATCGGGAGGAATGGTTTAGATGAAGGTGAAAATCAAGCTGGAGAATACGACAAGCAATCAGGAGATCGCCAGACAAATACGCGATGCTAATGAACGGGCGCATAACCCGGTCAGCATTTCTTTTAATGAGACGTTAAGTGAAATTTATTTTGAAGGGGAGTACATTTCCATTCCGGAGGCGGACTGGTTTTCAGATGACATGCTCCTCGAAGGACAGGTAAAACAGAGCGAAGCCGGTCTGGAGATCCATCCAAAGGATAAAGGAAAAACCGTTAATATTCATTTCGATGCCGACCTCGTCGCCGAGCTGAATGAAATCAAACAGCATGTGAGGAACAAAACGCAGCACGAAATCGTCCTTGAGCTTTTCCGCAAAGGTCTCGATCAGTATAATAAGGAAAAAGACCAGAACAAGCCTTCTGACTAAGAGAGGAGCCGACAGATGGAAATCTACGCGCTTTACGGGAAAAGCGGAACCGGAAAAAGCACATCAGCGCTCTCCTTCGCCTACAGTCACGGCATTACGACGATCATCGATGATGGCCTGTTGATCCACAACGGCCGGAAAGCAGCCGGAACGTCGGCCAAATACGAAAAGACTTATATTACAGCGGTCAAACGAGCGATCTTTTTTTATGACGATCATGCCCGTGAAGTGCAGGAAGCGCTCCGCTCACTGGCGATTGATAAGCTTTTGCTTATTGGTACATCGAAAAAAATGGTGAACCGGATAGCCGATCAGCTTGAGCTGGGAACGATTGATCATTATTTTGCCGTTGAGGATGTCCGTTCCTCGAAGGAAATCAAAATGGCGCTTTACACAAGGCAAATGCAGGAGAAGCATGTGATCCCGCTGCCCTATAAAGAAGTGGAACAAAACATTTTCAAGCGGATTATGCAAAAGGGCAAGAAAATCTTTTTCCAGCAAAAAAAACTGATCGGCGAAACAACGATTATCCAGCCGAACTTTCAGGATGGAATGATTCACATCGACGATCAGGTGTTTAAACAAATTATCAGCAAAAGCTGCGAGTCGCTTGAAGTCGTTAAAAAATGCAGTCAGGTTGACATTCATATCGAACATTTACCTTGTATCAAAGTCCACCTGATTCTCCACTATTCCGCAGTTAAGCCGTTACGCAGCACCATCGCCGCGATTCAGCAGGCGATCTTCAATGATTTTTTATTTCATTTTCAAATCGAGCCGGCGACGATTGATGTCCATATCAAACAGCTCGACGTGGCTGGCTCTTGAACTGGCTCCTTCCACATGAAAAAGAGGCTGAACAAAAGGTTGTTTTTTACCTTTTGCTCCAGCCTCTAAGCAATGAGCGGAACCGCCACGATCTTTTAAAGCCCGTTGTGAGTGGGTTTCTCACAACGGGCTTGTGGCGTGTGAAGCCATTGCCAGTAGGTCCAAAGCTAGTTTTGTCTCAAGCCCTTTTTTCTTTATTCTTGCGTGTTGTCAGTGTTTTCGTCTTCCAATGGCAGACCTTCTTCAGGCTGCTCACCTTCATCGTCAGCCGCATCGGCTTCATTCTCATCCCCGTCTGCCGGCTGGTCTCCTTCAGCTGGTGCGTCTTCGGCTGGCTGCTCTTCTTCATCCTTGCTCGCAGCATCCTTGATCGCATCAATTGGCTGCTGGAAAATATCATTAGGATTAACAGCGACTCCATCCTGACGGATTTCAAAGTGGACATGGATACCAGCATCTTCATTATAGATGCTTCGTCCTGCTTCACCAAGAACATCCCCTTGCTGTACGATAGCTCCTTCTTCTACTTCCAATGAGCCCAAGCTGTGATAATGAGTGACAACGCCATCATCATGACTGATTTCGACGACATAGCCGAGCAATTCATCTTTATCGGCTCTTACCACCGTTCCGCTTAAAGAAGCGACAACCGGGAAGGCCTCTCCTTCCACATGGGCTAAGTCAATTCCTTTGTTTTGGTAATAGGTATTATTGTAGTAGACAAGGGCTTCTTGCTGTTCTTCTTCAGATGCGTTGACATCGTAAAATTGACCGACAATCGTTACATTTGCTTCTTCTTCAACAGGCATTCTGACAATTTCCTGGGACGATGTGACTTCAATCGCATTTTCCCCATATGGATTTGTTCCCTGCTCTCCCTCTGTCACTTCCATATTGTCTTCCGGCAATGCTGATTCATCCTGGCCTTGCAGGAAGAACACGGAGCTTAGTACTCCAGCTGCGGCAATTAAGTAAAGGGCAGGGACAACCCAGCGTTTCTTTAACAGACGTTGAATATTGATTTTCGCTTCAGATTTAGAAGAACGTTGATTTTCTTCTTTTTTCATTTCTCATCACCTCAGCAACCATTCTGTTCCGATTTGCCAAAATGTATACATCGGCGCGAGATTTTTTTTCATTTAGTATTCGACATTGTCATTTCTTTTATGTATGCGATTTTTGTTTTTTGCTTGAAAATAAGAAAGAGCCCCGAAAAGGTTTGTTTCACCTTTCGGGACCCTATCAAAACGCTGTCAGTCTGTTTATTCTTTTCTGGCAGTGAGTTTGGCGACATAAGGATCAAGCTCCTGAATATCAATACCCTGATAAAAGTGGCGGACAATTTCTTCATAGTTTCTGCCTTCCTTTGCCATCCCGTCGGCGCCGTATTGGCTCATCCCGACACCATGCCCCCAGCCTCTCGTCTGAATGACGACCTGATCCCCTTTCAGCTGCCACTGAAAGTCGGAGGAATCAAGCTCAAGCTTATCGCGTACCTCCCGACCGCTCAGCTCCTTATCTCCAATCACAACCTTCGCGACTCTTCCTCCGTCGGTTCGTTCCGCGATTGTGCCGATTTCGCTGTCACCGCTAAGTTGGACGTCAAGCTTTTGTTCAAATTCGGTCACCGGCATTTCCTTTTGCGCCGTAAAACGTGGAGACGTCTGATCCCACGGACTTGCGACGCTGCGTAAATAAGGAATCTCGTTTTGCCAGTAATCCTCAGAGTTTTCCGTATATCCATTACTCGTGGAAAAGAAAGAGGCTGTAATCGGCTCCCCTTCAAATGTCATCACCTGCCCCTGGGTGGCGTACACCGCTTCTTCAATCCGGGCTTTTTTCCATTCATACTCTTCGCCCCAGAGGCTTTTCAATTCTTCTTCATTATGGAACACCTGATGCATAACCGTATCGGTGACCATCGCTCCTTGCGGTACTTGGATGTCGGTAGGCTCGAGCATTTGCTTGATTATGTATGTTCTTGCTGTCAGCGCCTGGGCTTTTAACGCTTCGACTTCAAAATCAGCCGGCATTTCTGAGGAAACAACGCCGATCACATATTGCTCAAGCGGCAGTTCTTCGACTGTTTCGGTCTGACTGCGGTACACCTTGACCTTGATGTCTTCCCCTGGATCATATGACCAGGCTTTTTCTTCAGGCGCGGGACCGGCAGTGGTCTGAGCCTGCTGATCAGCCGGGCCCGAAGTGAGTTGTACGAGCATTGCTGGAATCATTAGAACAACCGTGCAAAGAATGGTTGCTGCAATCAGAAGTCGCTTCATCATGAACAGTCCTCCATTAGTATAGTTCCTTACATCATATGAAGGCTTGCCTGAAAATAGAACAAGAGCGTAAGACAAAAGGTGACTTTGCTTTTGTCTTACGCACGAAGCCGACGCCCTTCCGCGAATTAGCCAGATACATTCCACCATAAAAAAGTCTCAAAAAGGTGTCAGTTCCCTTTTGAGACTTTTTGGCTTAAACAAAATTCGTATTAAGTCGTAATGATGCCGGAGCTTCCATGTCTTCGATTCCAGTCTCAACGACTTCCTCGATCCGTTCCACATCTGCTCCAATCGATTGCAGCTTGGCAGCAAGGTTGACATAACCTCTGTCAATATGTTGTAATTCAGTAACCCGAGTGACGCCTTCCGCCACAAGGCCGGCTAAAATAAGGGCTGCTCCCGCTCGTAAGTCCGTCGCCGCAACTTCAGCGCCCTGAAGTTGATTCGGTCCTGTAATAATCGCTGAACGGCCTTCAATTTTAATGTTGCTGTTCATGCGACGAAACTCTTCCACATGCATATAACGGTTTTCAAACACTGTCTCCGTAATGACACTCGTGCCGTCAGCCTGCAAGAGCAGCGCCATCATTTGCGCCTGCATATCAGTGGGGAATCCAGGATGAGGCATTGTTTTAATATCGACCGGCTTTAATGTTTCCGGACCAATGACACGCAATCCATTCTCAACTTCCGTAATCGTGACGCCCATTTCCTCCATTTTGGCAATAAGCGGCCGAAGGTGCTCAGCTACAGCCCCTTCCACAACGAGGTCGCCCTTTGTGATCGCCGCTGCCACCATAAACGTACCTGCTTCAATTCGGTCAGGAATGACAGTATGTTCCGCTCCCTGCAATCCCTCGACACCTTCCACGCGAATGATACCCGTTCCGGCACCACGGACTTTCGCCCCCATCGCGTTTAAATAGTTCGCTAAACAGACAATTTCCGGCTCTTCCGCGGCATTTTCAATAATCGTCGTTCCTTCAGCCATCGTCGCAGCCATCATAATATTTTCCGTTGCGCCGACACTTGGGAAGTCGAGATAGATCTTTGCGCCTTGCAAACGTCCATCAACCTGGGCCTCAATAAAGCCTTTTCCAATTTCGACCTTTGCTCCCATCGCCTCAAAGCCTTTCAGGTGCTGGTCAATTGGACGGGAACCGATCGCACATCCACCTGGCAGGGCGATTCGCGCTTTCCCGACACGCGCCAATAATGGCCCCATCACAAGAAACGACGCTCTCATTTTCCGTACATATTCAAATGGAGCTTCTGTTTTCAGGACGCCTTCTGCATTAACCCGGAAGCTTCTATTTTCATATTCGACCTCAATATTTAAATTGCGTAATACTTCTCTCATCGTGTATACATCTGCTAATGATGGCACATCATAAATGTGGCTAGTGCCACGCTCAGCCAAAATCGAGGCAGCAATTACAGGGAGTACAGCATTCTTTGCGCCTTCTACCTTGATTTTGCCGTGCAGCTGATTGCCACCCCGGACAATAATTTTCTCCAACGTATTCCCCTCCGCGTCTAAATATATTCTCTTCTCTATCATCAATATTCAGTGGTAATAATAGGCGTTCCTAATGTTACTGTAGTTCTCGCGCCCAATCCTTGTTCCCGGATCGCGAGCTGGACATTCATTTCAAGTTCATTTGTTACAATTCCTGTTGGCCAATCGGGGTTATACGCTGACAGTGAAACAAAACTCTCTTCATTAAGAGCTTCAACCTTTTTTGCGCCAAGCTTTGTTACCCATGTTCGTGCCAATTGTTTGTTTGATACATTTCTGTCGTTGTGATCGTAAGCTTGAATTTGAACATATACATCAGATTGTGCGAGACCAAGCTGCTGAATTCTTTGTTCCACCAGATTCTGATGGCTTTCCAGATCTTCACCAGGATTGTTTGTTCCCTTGACCGCATACGTTAGTAAAGCAGTATGCTGATCTGCCTGACCGTCTTGGTAAGCGAAGAGCTGCACAGACTCCGTCATCTGCTGATTTGGGTCATGATATGTAAAAAGAGCCTTCCATTCCGAACCTTCGAGAGAAAGGGATTCTTTTTCCCAGCCGGATAGCTTCTTTTCCAACGATTGTGTTTTCGCGATGAACGCTTGTTTCGATACACTTCCAAGCTGATCCTCGCGCACACGAACCTGCCACTCATTGACAGCAAGCTGCTCATCTTCCGCAAATTGAAGCAGCTCCGTAAGCGGCTCAATAGATGCGTCATATGCCTCCGAGCTCTGTACATGCATATACCCCCATGCAGATAAAACAAAACCAATGACAACCCATCTCCAAAACGCCATATGCTTTTCTCCTCCCCCGAGAAAGTCTAATTACTACTCATTTTGACCATTGGGGAGTGATCCATACATGGAAGTTGTAGTCATCGCTCGACATCATTATTCCCATAAATACCTCAGCATCAGGGAAGAATTTAAATAGTCGAGGAAAAACTGGCTGACAAGGTGAGCAATGGCTATCGTGATAAGGATAACCAGCGCCTTCGCCTTTGGCCCTTCCGGATCCTTTACAAAAAGATCAAATCGAAAGGATTGTAATGCCCACCATGTAGCAGCTAAAAAAAAGATATTGACGACAATATGTATGACTGCTTGTTGACCAAATCCTTCTAGCACTGTCATTACTCCTTTTTGCTTTGATCTTCCTGCTGGATATAAAGCAATCCACCCTCCATAGTACCGGATATTTCTAAAAAAATCTACTGCTAAAACAAGTTTTCTTCGTGGTTGTTCGGACCTATTTTTTTTGATATTGTTCAACATTTGCTCACAAAAAGCGACATATTGTTTAATGAAGGGGAATAGCACGCACGTTTCACGTCAGCCGGGGATGATCCGCCCTGGCTGACTGCGACAAAAAAAGACCGATCCAATTTGGATCGGTCTTTTTTCTTTTATTTGCCTGCTACATCCAAACGGTTGACGGCACGCTTTAAAGCGAGTTCAGCCCGTTTAAAATCCACGGCATCATTTTGAGTTGAATGAATCCGTTTTTCTGCACGCTCTTTCGCTTGACGTGCACGTTCCACATCAATCCCTGAAGGCAACTCAGCAGCCTCTGCTAAAATTGTTACCTGGTCGGGACGAACTTCTACAAATCCGCCACTCACAGCTACTTTTTCAACAGTAGAGCCTTTTTTTAAGCGTACTGCTCCTACTGTTAATGGAGCAACCAACGGAATATGTCGAGGTAAGATACCGAGTTCGCCCTCTACTGTACGAACACTGACCATTTCGACATCGCCGTCATACACCTTGCCATCAGGAGTAACAACATTTACATGAATCGTCGACATGTGTAGACCCTCCCTACTAGCAATCCCGGGTTTGAAAAGTAAAGCTTATTACCTGAGCGGCCGCGCATTACGCAATGCAGGCCGGATCAAAGGGGATTAAGCCATTTCTTTTGCTTTTTCAACAACTTCCTCAATTCGTCCGACAAGACGGAACGCATCTTCAGGAAGATCATCATACTTTCCTTCGAGAATTTCTTTAAATCCTTTAATTGTCTCTTTTACCGGCACGTAAGAACCTGGCTGTCCAGTGAACTGCTCAGCGACGTGGAAGTTCTGAGACAGGAAGAATTGAATACGACGAGCACGTTGAACGACAAGCTTATCTTCTTCAGATAACTCGTCCATACCAAGAATCGCAATGATATCCTGTAGTTCTTTATACTTTTGAAGCGTAGATTGAACCTGACGCGCTACGTTGTAATGTTCTTCACCGACAATCTCTGGAGAAAGTGCACGTGATGTTGAAGCAAGCGGGTCCACAGCTGGATAAATCCCCATCTCAGACAGCTTACGCTCAAGGTTTGTTGTTGCATCCAAGTGGGCAAACGTCGTTGCCGGCGCTGGATCGGTATAGTCATCGGCTGGTACATAAATCGCTTGAATTGATGTAACGGAACCAACTTTTGTTGACGTAATCCGTTCTTGCAACTGACCCATTTCCGTAGCAAGTGTCGGCTGGTAACCAACGGCAGAAGGCATACGGCCAAGTAAAGCCGAAACCTCAGAACCGGCTTGTGTAAAGCGGAAGATGTTATCGATGAACAGAAGAACGTCCTGTCCGTCGCGATCACGGAAATGCTCAGCCATCGTCAAGCCTGAAAGGGCAACACGCATACGTGCACCAGGAGGCTCGTTCATTTGTCCGAAAACCATCGCCGTTTTCTTAATAACGCCGGAATCCGTCATTTCATGGTAAAGGTCATTCCCTTCACGCGTACGCTCTCCAACACCGGCAAATACAGAAATACCGCCGTGCTCTTGAGCGATGTTATTAATTAATTCCTGGATAAGAACTGTTTTCCCTACACCGGCTCCACCGAAGAGACCGATTTTACCACCTTTGATGTATGGGGCAAGCAAGTCAACAACTTTGATCCCTGTTTCAAGGATTTCCGTTGTTGTAGAAAGCTCTTCAAATTTTGGTGACTCACGGTGAATTGGATCACGCTTCGCATCTGCAGGAATCGGCTCATCAAGGTCAATTGTTTCTCCAAGAACATTGAAAACCCGACCAAGCGTTACTTCACCAACCGGTACTGAGATTGGCGCACCTGTATCAACAGCGGCTGTACCACGTACAAGACCGTCTGTAGAATCCATCGCTACCGTACGAACTGAATTGTCCCCAAGATGTAACGCTACTTCAAGGGTAACATTGACATCAACAGCATTTTGTCCAGAGGCCGATTGACGGACCACTAATGCATTGTTGATTTCAGGCAGCTGGCCGTCATCGAACTTCACATCGACAACCGGACCCATTACTTGTGTAATACGACCTGTATTCATGTTTTCCTATCCCTCCTATATAACTATATTCAGCTGTTATCGTTCAATCAATCATGTCTACTCCGTTAAGAGACAGGCATTTCTCTGTATGTCAGTTAGCAGCGCCTTCCCGAAAAGACGCCGCCGTCATCCGATCTTTATTCAAGCGCCGCCGCGCCGCCGACGATCTCGGTGATTTCCTGCGTAATCGCCGCTTGACGCGCACGGTTATAGGATAATGTCAACTCATCGATAAGAGATGTCGCATTGTCTGTTGCTGCGCTCATCGCTGTCATCCGCGCGCCGAACTCACTCGCTTTCGCATCAAGTAAGGCGCCGAAAATCAAGCTCTCAGCATATTGCGGCAACAGGCGCTCTAAAATGGCCTGCTCAGACGGTTCATATTCATATGTGCTCGTAGCAGCCGTTTCAGCCAAATCCGTTAACGGTAAAAGCTTCTTCTCAGTCACATCTTGCGTAATCGGACTGACAAAGTGGTTGTACCAAAGATATAATTCATCAAATACGCCATCTGAGAACATATCAACCGTATTTTTGGCAATCGTTTTGATGTCGTGAAACTCAGGCTGATCGGCCAGCCCGACAATTTCCTGAACGATCGGCAGGTTACGCTTTTTAAACAAATCACGTCCGATACGCCCCATCACCACAATCGCATATTCATCGGTTGAGGAGTGGCGTTGCTTGATCGTTTCCATAAGCTCACGAATCAGACTGGCATTATAGCCGCCCGCTAACCCGCGGTCAGAAGTAATCACCACATAGCCTGTCTTTTTTACCGGACGTTCTTCCAGCATCGGGTGAGAGACCTGAGTTCCAGAAGCGGCAATACTCGCCACCACTTCACGGATTTTCTCTGTATAAGGCAGAAAAGACTGCGCATTGTTTTGCGCGCGGTTTAACTTGGCAGCCGATACCATTTGCATCGCCTTCGTAATCTGCTTCGTCTTCTTCGTTGACGTAATCCGTGCTTTTATATCTCGCAATGAAGCCATTTTATTTCACCACCTTTTTGAAGGTTCCAAGCATTAGTTGCTTGATACGTTAAACCCTTTTTTGAACTCTTCGATCGCCGCTTTGAACTCTGCGTCGTCAGGCAGGTTGCCTGTAGTACGAATACCTTCAAGCAGCTCTTTCTTATTATGTTCAAGGAATGTAAGCAATTCCGCTTCGAAGCGGCGTACATCCTGAAGTGGAATATCATCCAAGAATCCTTTTGTTAACGCATAAATACTTGCAACTTGCTTTTCAACCGGTAAAGGCTGGTGAAGATCCTGCTTCAAAATTTCAACCGTACGTTGCCCACGGTTCAGCTTCGCCTGTGTTGCGCGATCCAAATCAGAACCAAATTGAGCAAATGCTTCAAGCTCACGGTAAGCAGCGAGGTCAAGACGCAACGTACCGGAAACTTTCTTCATCGCTTTAATTTGCGCTGAACCCCCTACCCGGGAAACCGATAGACCGGCGTTAACCGCTGGACGTACACCGGAATAGAAAAGGTCGGATTGAAGGAAAATCTGTCCGTCTGTAATCGAAATAACGTTTGTTGGAATGTATGCTGAAACGTCACCTGCTTGTGTCTCAATGAAAGGAAGCGCTGTAATCGAGCCGCCACCCTTGGCATCACTGAGCTTTGCAGCACGTTCAAGTAAACGGGAGTGTAAGTAGAACACATCCCCTGGGAATGCTTCACGACCTGGAGGACGACGCAGCAATAATGAAAGCTCACGATAAGCAGATGCCTGCTTCGTCAAGTCATCATAGATCACAAGAACATGTTTGCCGTTGTACATGAACTCTTCACCCATCGAAACCCCTGCATATGGTGCGAGGAAGAGCAAAGGAGCCGGATCAGAAGCACCCGCCGATACAATGATCGTATAATCAAGTGCACCGCGCTGACGCAATGTTTCCACAACGCCGGAAACCGTTGATTCCTTTTGACCGATGGCGACATAAATACAAATCATGTCTTCATCTTTTTGATTCAAAATTGTGTCAATCGCAATCGCTGTTTTACCCGTTTGACGGTCACCGATAATCAATTCACGTTGCCCACGACCGATTGGAATCATTGTATCAATCGCCTTGATTCCTGTTTGAAGCGGCTCATGTACGGATTTACGATCCATAACACCTGGTGCTTTGCTTTCAATTGGACGAGTCTTTGATGTCGCGATTGGGCCAAGTCCGTCAATCGGCTGTCCTAATGGATTGACAACACGTCCTAATAATTCTTCCCCTACCGGAACTTCCATGATGCGACCAGTACGTTTTACTTCGTCACCTTCACGAATTTCCTTGTAAGGTCCAAGGATAATAATCCCGACACTGTTCTCCTCAAGGTTCTGAGCCATCCCCATTACCCCGTTTGAGAATTCAAGCAGCTCACCGGCCATAACATTTTCAAGGCCATGAGCAAGAGCGATACCATCACCAACACGGATAACCGTACCTACCTCTTGTACTTGAACTTCAGATTGAAAGTTTTCAATCTGCTGCTTTATAAGAGAGCTAATTTCCTCTGGTTTGATGCTCATATTCATTCACCCCTATCTTCTACTAGCGTGTTCCGGTACTAAGCTCGCGCTCGATACGGTCAAGCTGTGCTTTAACACTACCGTCAAAAATACGGTCCCCGATGCGGACCTTAATGCCACCAATCAAATCTTGATTGACAATATTCTTCACGACAAGATTGGCTTTGCCTACCTTGCCTGCAAATACGTTAGCCACCTGCTGCTCATCCTGCTCCGTCAGCGGCTTGGCTGAATAAACAACGGCTTCCGCCATATTTTGAGCCTCATAAGCCAAGGCTTGAAATGTTGTAATCATTGGTACGAGAATATCAATCCGCTTCCGGTCAATAAGGAGAAAGAACGTATGTAAGCTCGTTTCGCTTATTGCATCTCCAAAGCTCTTCTGAATGAATTCTCTCTTTTGTGCATCGCTGATCTTCGGATGATTTAAAACCCGTCCAAGTTCAGGCGTTGATTCATACACTCTCTTCGCCAGTTCCAGTTCACTGCTCACTGTTTGAAGAATGTTCTTTTCCTGTGCAAGCTCAAATAGGGCTTGTGCATAGCGATTGGCTGCTATTTGATTGCTCATAGCTCCTCGCCTACCTCTTTAAGATACTCCTGCACAAGTTTCTCCTGCTCCTTCGCATCGAGTTCCTTTTCAATTACTTTTGTCGCAATTAAAACGGAAAGGCTTGCCACCTGTTCACGAAGAGAAGCAACGGCTTGTTCTTTTTCACGTTGGATTTCTGCAAGAGCAGAGTCCTTGACGCGCTCAGCATTTTCTCTCGCCTGCTGGATAATATCCTGAGCCTGCTGCTCGCTCAGCTTCTTCGCCTGCTCAATAATCTGCTGCGCCTCAACACGAGCCTTTTCTAGCTCCTTGCGCTGTTCATTAATAAAAGCATCTGCTTCTTTACGAGTCTTTTCAGCAGAATCAATTTGTTCATTGACAAGCTGCTCACGTTTTTCCATGATGCCCATAAGCGGCTTAAGAGCAAATTTATTTAATAATAGCAGCAATGCTACGAATGCTACTAGCTGATAAAGCGCTGATCCCCAGTTGATTGAATCCACTTCATTCACTCCTTTCTTCGTTATGAAGATTAAAAAGGATAATCTCTATGAATACTTCCTGTGATAAGTTACGTTTGACATTGACAACAAGCCACATAAGGAATGGCGAAGGTTCGCTTGAACGCTATCGCCATTTTGCTTATGAGAGCTTGTACGATCCTCATTATTATTGGAACAATAATAGGAAAGAAATAACGATCGCGATGATCGGCACGGCTTCGGCAAGTGGTACACCAATGAACATAAGTGTTTGTAGAGTTCCGCGAAGTTCAGGTTGACGTGTTACCCCTTGAATCGTTGCGGCTACGATAAGTGCTACGGCAATCCCTCCACCAATTGCTGCTAAACCTGCTGCAATACCAGCTGCTAATAAAGACATAGACATAATCTAACTTCCTCCTTAGTAATTTATGAAATAGTAAATTTATACAATGTCCGAAAAAAGGACGGTGTTCACTTAATGATGCTCAACTTTGTGAGCCATATAAACCATGGCGAGCATGGCAAAAATATACGCCTGGATCGATCCGATAAAAATACCGAATGCCTGCCAAGCCATAAGCGGTAAAAACGCCCCGAAAACCCCAAACAAGCTTGATGTCCCCACCGTTACGAGTAACACCATCAGGATTTCCTTCGCATAAACGTTACCAAACAGACGCATGCCGAGCGTTAACGTATTTGCAAACTCTTCAATGATTTTGAACGGCAGCAAAAATGGAACCGGGCGGATATAATCTTTCAAATACTCCCCGAGTCCTCTGATTTTGATCCCGTAGTAATGAGTCAGTACGACAACTAGTACCGCCATCGTCAACGTTAATACCGGGTCAGAGGTAGGCGATTTCCACCATACTTCATGCGTTGAAGGGTTATAAAGCTCAAACGGCATCCCAAGCATGTTGGCGACGAAGGTGTAGAATAACAAGGTAAAGGCCAGTGCGATAAACTGTCCCCCGACTTTCCAATCCATGTTAGCCTTAATAATGCCTCTGACAAAATCAATCATCCATTCCAGGAAGTTCTGCAGACCTGACGGACGCATTGACAAGCGGCGTGTTCCAATGAAACAGATAAGAAAAACAATTATGCAGGCGACCGTTGTCATTAGGACAGTCGACATATTAAAATCTAATCCGAAATAAGTTCGAATCGGAGCTTCATGATCCATATCTTTCACCTCTTTCTTATAAATTGGATAATCATGTCAATAAGTAAAATTATATAGATCAGGGAAAACCCTGTAATGACTGAAAGGAGATGAATATACGCAGGATAGGCAATCGCCAGCCAAACGGCACACAAGGCTATTGCTGTCCGTACGACAAACCCTGAACCTGCCCAGATGAATGAGAAGGCGGATTTATTTTTTACATTTGCAGCACGTCCAACAATTTTTGTCTTATAATAGATTGTCCAAAGATTGATGAAACCAAAGGTAAGGCCAATAAAAAAACCAAGGGAATAGCTTTGTAACGGAGTTAGTAGGAAGATGAGAAGTGTACTTATTCCAATCAACGCAACAACAACTGAATAATGCTTCATTTTCTCTTCGAACAGTATCATTTCTTAGCATCGTCTCCTAAAAAAGGCTGGATTGTGCGATAAGTTCCATAAAGTCCAGTTGCAAGCCCTAATAGAAGAAAACTAATCAGGAATAAAGGTTGTGTACTAAATTTGGAATCCAGCCATATGCCAAAAAAAACTCCACCTATTACGCCGCCTACAATATAAGAGGATATTATAGAAACAAGCACCATAGCTCTCCATGGGCTGCGTTTATGATCAGGCATCAGCTTGCCCCCTCAAAACCTTTAAGCTCTTTTAAAGAACGAACCTACCCTATGTACTGTAACCCTTACCATTTTATCCTTTGTAATCTTACAATAGGGATAACCTCATGTCAATGTGTTTTACTATTAAATCAATAGAGATTATCCCACTTCTTTTTTGCGTTCACACATCTGTCAAAAACAACAGCCACAAGACCTGCTTTATTACATTAGTTTGGTAAAGCAGGTCTAAATTGGGCCTCTGTACCCTGTTTTTCAGGGGGAGGATATTCCCCCACCGTAATCAGAGCTTCAATCGTGTCTTCCTTACCATCCTGCTTGGCGTAGACGAGCGCTTTATAGGTTCCATCTTCCAGATCAAGCTCCTTCCATTCCCCTCCCGTCATGCCACGTCCGACATTGTGCTTGACGTCAAGGAAACGGATAAACTCGAACGTATCCGGATCATAAAGGGCGATGCCGACCTCTTCGGCTCCTCCCGGCAAATACAGCTCGTAGCGGTATTCTCCCGGCGCATCTCCCGGTGCAAAGCTGAAGGCCATGACGCGCGGATAATCAGGCTCCTCAATAAAAAAGACATACGGCACAACAATGTCCTCTTCGCCGCCTTCCACAACAATGTCCCCGTGATGAATGCCCTCTTCAAGTACGGCTGGAAAAAGATCAAGCTGAATCGTCACCTCTTCCTTTTCTCCGGGGGCAAGCGTTACCGCATAAGGGACCTCCCACTGCAACCCGTCAGGCGCTTCAAATGGCGGATTAATGTGATAGGTGTTTGTCCGTCTGCCGACGTTTTCAACGGTGAAACTGACCTGGCGCTTTTCACGCGGGTCATCTTTCGACCATTTTCCGAACGTTAACGCGCCGGGGTAAGCAAGCGTCGTCGTTTCAACCGCCTTGTCGACCTGAAGACGTCCGGCTCCCTGTTCATACGGCAAATAAGGCTCTCCCTCCTTTGTGACGAGTTTTTTTGCACTGTTCATTAATGCCGCCTTGATTTGCTCCGGCGTCCAGTCAGGGTGGGCCTGCTTCACGAGAGCTGCCGCTCCAGCCACATGCGGAGCCGACATGCTCGTCCCGTTCAACCCGAGGTAGCCGTTCGGGACAGTACTGTCAATCGCCACTCCCGGCGCGACCAGGTCCGGCTTCACCTCCCATGTCTGGGTGACCGGCCCCCTTGAACTGAACGGCGCGATAAAATCCTCCTCATGGCGGTAAATCGTCCGGATGTGAAGAGAGTCTCCTTCTTTCTCCACCTGCTCTTTCAACCATTCTCCATCTTCCTTTGAAATGCTGACAACCGGCAGCTTGACGCCAACCTGTGTGACGCCGACAAAGTCGCCCGGGAGATTATTGTAAATAATCGCCGCTTTTGCACCCGCCGCCAAAGCGGCCTGCGCTTTTTCCGCGAAAGGGATCATCCCCCGTTTGATTAAGGCAATCTTCCCTTGAACGTCACTATTTTTCCAATCTTCTTCTAATCCATATCCGACATCAACCATCGGGGCATCCCGCTTTAATTCCCACGGAAGCGTTCCTCCTAATGGATAAAGCGTAACTTCCCGCTCCTGCCCCGCCACCGTCACATAAGGGGTTTGAATCGGTGGAGCCGAAGCGCCGACGGAGATCGCTTTCGTTGAAGTGCCGGGCGAACCGACCGTCCACATATTCGGTCCACTGTTGCCATTCGAGGTTACCGCGACGATCCCGGCCTCGACCGCCTTATCAAGCGCCACGCTTGTCGGCCAGTCCGGTCCATTCACGGTATTTCCCAGGGAAAGATTAATGACATCAACACCATCAGCGACCGCTTTTTCAATCGCTTCAATTACTTGCTCCGTTGTCCCCTGGCCTCCCGGACCAAGCGCGCGGTAAGCATAAATTTCGGCTTCGGGCGCTACACCCTTCACCTGCCCATTGGCCGCGATAATGCCGGCGACATGCGTGCCGTGCAGCGTCGGAGCTCCCTGAGAGGAAATCGTCTCCATCGGGTCATTATCATAATCGACGACATCGTAGCCGCCTTTATAATTTCGCTTTAAATCAGGATGACGGTAGTCAATTCCTGTATCAATGACAGCAACCTTGATCCCTTTTCCGGTCAAACGATCCCCATTGCGATCGAGCGACCCCCGCACCTGATCACCGCCGATAAACGGCACGCTGCCATCCAGCTCCGCCTCGTATTGAACGACCGGATCAACGCGTTCAATTTCGTTGATTTGCCGCAGCAGCTCGACTTCACTTTCAAGAACCTCGACCGAGAACCCGTTCAACACTTCAGAAAAAGTCTTTCTTATTTCACAGGTTGAACATTGGGCCATCACTTCAGCAGCTGCATGATCAACATCCTCCGCGGCTGTTACAATAACGATTACTTTCTCTGCCGCTGGAAAGCCTGGGTAGCCAGCAGCTTGTGCTCCATTTAAGCCAAGTACACAAATGACAACACCAGCCCAAAGCCAGCTCAATACCTTACTCATACGAATCCCCTTTCTTTCCTGCATATGTTATGTAGTATGAGCAAGACATTGAAATCCATGTATAAGAAAAAAGCGTTGCGGCTTTTCTTAGAAGCGGCGTGCGGAGCCGTTACAATCGTTTAAGGGTAGCTGAAAGCGGGGTTCTTTCAGCCATCCGCGTAACGCGCGAAGCCGACGCCCCGCCTCGAATCATCCCGAAAATTTTTATACTTCCTTATCTTTTAGGAAAAACCGCCCAGTCGCTTTTCCCCTCTGACTTAAACTGCTATGGCTCCTCTCTCTGCTCACTGTCCGACAAACCCCTTCGGACTGTTTTTTGGGCAGAGGTTCCGCTCATAGCAATACCCCTGAAAAAGGGTAATGCGCCTTTTTTCGATTAAGCTGCTATGGCTCCTCTC